>JAIXPR010000258.1 GCA_027486155.1 Pseudomonadota bacterium
CTCAGGGACCCGCTGGGTCTCAGGGACCCGCTGGCGCACAGGGGCCTCAGGGCGCTCAGGGGCCCGTTGGATTACCCGCTTCGTTATGTGAAGCTTCCTCAATTGCGGGAGTATGTTTGGCAAAGGTCGCTCCTGCCCAGGGGTTCCTTGCCGCATCCCAAGCGTGCGCCGCCGTTGGCGCGGATCTCTGCAGCGACAGTCAATCTTGGTCGATACGCAACGCGGGATTGATCCCAAATAACGCAAATTGGACGAACTCGTTCTCTGATAACGATGCGACGAGCTGGAATATTGTTAACGGAGGGACCCCTGATGATCCTTCAGCTGCTTCAGCTTACTTGGCTCCGTGTTGTTATTCTGCTACCCCAGCCAGGACGTCTGATCAAACCATTGGAGGTGTTCGAGTAGTGCACGTGCATAATGTCGCTGACGCAAAATGGGCCACGGCGGCCGCTACATGCGCCGGGCTCAACGCGGATCTTTGTGATAAGTCCCAGTATATGGTGCTTAGAGCCAACGGCGTGGTGTCTGTAAACGTTTGGTCAGCGGACCATTCTGATAACGATGTTAATAATGCCGCGCTCGCGATTGGTTCCACAGGGTACGACAATCCCGATTATACAATCAGCTTTGGTTTCGCGTGCTGTGCCACGCGTAGCACCGCAGCGTGTCCCGTCGCCGAGACAGATGGTGTGTGTGTCATCGATGTAAATAACGACGGAGATACCTTTGGCAATGCCTCTACGGACTGCGCAAATCAGGGAGGCCGTATCTGCTCTATGTCCCAAAGCGCAATCCTACGAAGTGGAGGATTACTGTCGGGAGCGCGGAATTGGACCGGTTCTGGGGCTGATAACGACGCTAGTTCCCGATCGGTCGCAGTGGGAGCCGGTGCGGATAATCCGACCTTTTCGACGGTGTCCGCCTTTGCATGTTGTCGATAATACAAAGGCGACCCTTTGAATTCTTCCCCCAACTACCCAACTACTTCTCTCAGAGACCGTGCGCACAGGAGTTCTTAGCGTTTGAGCGAAGTAACTAAGAGCGGCTCATCCCTTCTTTCGCGCGGTTTCTGAGGGACAAAAAAGGAAAGGCTAACAACGGTGCCCAGTTGGGGTCTTGGACGCCGGCACGCTGAAACCACCTGGCAAGAACCTGAGGGGCACCGTATACATCCCGATTAATGACAGTGCATATGCGAGGTCGAGTTTCGGCTTTAATTATTGTGATCCAGAGTATCGTGGTGGGATTCGCCGCCTGCGTCCTCGCGCCTGATGCGATGGGTCAGCAGTGTGAGGCCCCAAGTGAGGAGAGCAGGATGGAGAAGAAAGAGGAATCTGAGAGCAAGAATGTGCTAGGTCAACCCCTACAGCAGTGCGGGTGTAATCCGATGACCGGATTCTATCGTGATGGATTTTGTGAGACCGGGGCGCGCGACATTGGTAGTCATACCGTGTGCGCGGTGATAACCGATGAGTTTCTTACCTTTACTAAGAGTCGCGGCAATGACCTCTCCACCCCAGCTCCACACTTTAACTTCCCCGGCCTTAAGAGTGGGGATCGGTGGTGCCTCTGCGTCTCCCGCTGGAAGGAGGCTTATGATGCCGGAGTCGCGCCTCCGGTGATCCTCGAAGCAACCCACGAGGGGGCGCTACGGGTCGCGGGTATTCATGAGCTTCAGGGGAGTCGTGTGCAGTAGAGGACGTATCCTTGCCTCGCTTTGCGCAGTCTCTGAGAGAACTAGTTTGGGCGTGTGACGGAGGACGAAAACGGTCCACGGTTATCGGTTTACGTATGTAACGTAATCGTACTTCGTCATCCGAAACGAATATGCCGTGTTACCGCATCTACCTGGACAGGGCACAGATGGTTAACTACTTCGGCTGCAGCGCCTTAGCTCCCAGTGAGAGCGCCCACCAACTCGCCATCTGGTTAACGAGGTATGTGCCCAAGAGTCCCGACCCGATAATAATCAGTTCGGTGCCCTGAGTGCTATGGGACTCTGGAAAGAGCAGGTAGATTCCAAACATGCAGCCAAGGGGCACCATCGTGAGTGAGAGCACAATCACGCTCGTGATCATGAAGATGAAGCTGCCCAAGCTTGTTGAGATCTGAGTTGAATACTCCCATTCGAATTGAGAGAAGAACGCGCCTAGTCCTATTCCGAGCCCCACCAAGCCGTGGCAGATGATAATGCCAGCGGCGCATGAGGCCAAAACGAGGGGGCCTTCAGCGTTGAGCGCCATCGCGCCAGAGATGAAGACTACCCCTCCGATGCACGACACGGGGAACCGCCAGCTTCTAAACTTTGCCTTCAGCACATCGTGTATCGAAACGGGCGCCGCTTGCAAAAGCCAAAAGGATTGTCCCTCGAGCGAGACTGAGGGGAACACGAATCGGGAGCATATGGAGGTGATAACGAGAGAGCCGAGAGCGATGTTGCTCAGCAACAGGAAGATGCGCCAAACCGCCATAACATCCTCGCTCACGTTCGATGGACCCTGCAGCATCTGATAGTTGTAGAGGTAGACAAAAGTGATGCCCAGTAGAAGTATGAGCTGGACGGTGTGCGTGAGATCCCGGGAAAATATCTTATATTCTTTAGTGATAATCGCTCTGGTTGCGGCGCTCGAAAACGGAAGGAGCACTCGTGAGAGCCTTTGAGCCGCGCGGCTGTGGATTCGAAAGAGACCGTGAGTTTGTCGGGCACGGGAGAGTCCTCGATCGAACAGCACAGAGAAGGTGAGACGTAAGCAGAGGGCGAGTGCCGAGAGGATGGCAAGCCCTTCTATCGTTACCCAAAGAGGGGCGATTATGTCGCCGCGCAAGAGAGCCGTAATCGCGCCAGCGCAGTGAGTGGTTGGAAGCCACGACTGAGCCGCGAGTGAGGTGATATGCTGAAGGGTACGGGCCGGATCCCCAGAAATGAGAGGAGTTTGTTGAGAGAGGCCCTGCGTCAGAAAAATAGCTGCCCCGAGTGCCAGGAGAAAGAGAGAGAAAAAGAGCGGTCGTGCTCTTTCCGAGGGGATAAGAGCGGCGAAGATTAGCGCGGTGATCATCCCAAGCGTGACCACCATCGCCAAGAAGAGCGCGCAAACGATTGGTGCGGCGATGATAAACAGAGCGCCCGCCTCATAGAACACACCGAAAGCGAGAAGCGCCGGTAGGGCGAATACGCCAACCATCCACGAGACCGATATTCCAACCTCGAGGGTCTTTGAGAGGAGAAGTTGTGTTGGAGTTATCGGGGCGGACGCAATGAGGTCAAGGTCCCTAGACATAAACAGTGAACCCAGGGCGCTTACAGCGGAGGAGAGATAGAGCATGACGGAGAGGGCCGTCAGCATGACACTGAGGAGAAGAGCGGGGTCGATCGTAATACCCGGGACAAGCCGTGTAGCGTCTCGTAGCCCCGCAAGGGTGGAGGCGTAGATGCAGTACATCAGCGCGAGAGAGATGAAACTCGCGGCTAATTCCTTGATGCCGCGGCGTCCGCTTTTAAACCATCGATTCTTGATGGTGAGCAGTCGAGGCTGTAGGAGAACGGGTGTGATATGCATACGCTGGTCTATCGCTCATTCGTGGTTCCCTTCCTCGCCGGTTCTCGGTCGTGCTGATTAGTGCTCTACCGAGGGTGAGGTGAGTTCGAGAAACATATCCTCAAGTCCTTCATCGTGTTTGCCGGTTAACGCCCGGATATCCTCAAGGGTTCCTGTGGTGAGGATGCTCCCTTTGTGAATGATCGCGAGATTGTCGGCGAGCTCCTCCGCCACGTTGAGGGAGTGAGTGGACAAGAAGATCGTAACTCCAGCTCTCGCGTATCGTTTGAACGCGTCCTTGAGATTACGAGCTCCGTGTGGATCAAGGCCCACCATCGGTTCATCGACGATCAGTACTCGAGGATCGTGCACGAGGGCGCCGCAGGTCGCGAGACGTTGCTTCATCCCATGCGAATAGCTCTCAATAAGCTCATCCTGCCACTGTGTGAGGGTGTACTCTTCCAATACCTCATCGATCCGTCTCTCCGCCTGTTTTGCTGGGACACGGTAGAGGTCGCACATGAAGTTGAGAAACTCGCGCCCTGTGAGCTTAGGATAGAGATTCGACCTGTCAGGGACGTAGCCGGTTATCGCCTTCGCCCGCAGCGGTTCCGCTCCGAGATCGTAACCACCGAGATAGATCGATCCGAAGGTGGGCTTCAAGATCCCTGTGATCATCTTTATGGTAGTGGTCTTGCCGGCTCCGTTGACTCCCAGGAACGCGAAGATGCCACCGGAGGGAACGTGTAGGGAGATATCGCTAACGGCCTTAAAGGACCCGTAACTCTTCGAAAGATTCTTGAGCGTAATCATCTTCGCTATCCCCCCAAGTCTCGATGGATCGAGACCTGTCCCCATGAAAGGTAAGATGCTCAAGGTGCCCGGTGTTGTTCGCTCACGGGCTCAGAGAGCGGAGAGGGTTTTTGTGCTGTAAGGCCAGGGGGTTAGGTGTTCGCATGGCGCTGGAGGCGAATAGACCTCGCGCCCCACATTGTGTTAGTTCCGCTTAACCGCCTCGACGAGGCAGAGCGGTTTCCCCTGAGATTTAAAGAGCATCTCGAACTCCGTCGGGATGTTGCTCTCCATGTACGGGCTCTGAAGGAGGTCTGTGGTGTGGCGCTGAATGTCCCACTGTGCTGGGTTGAGAAGCGGACAGGTCGACGCAAAGTACTCTTGGTGATCGGTCTGGTAGCGGAAGAAGCCACCCGGTTTCAGGAGCTCCCACATCGTTTGAATGAGCTCCGCGTTGATCAGTCGATTTTTTCTCCACCGTCGTTTATCCCACGGGTCAGGATAGTTTATAAAGAACGCGGATACCTGACCCGGAGTGAAGAGATGACGGATCTGACGGGCATCCGTTCGTAAGACTCGAACGTTTTCAAGGGACTTACCTTCGGCCTTCTCTCCCGTTTTAAAGGCGCGTTTAAAGCGTATCTCCAAGCCGATACACAGTGCTTGGGGCGATCGATCCGCCAATCGGATAAGGTGCATGCCAGAGCCTGACCCTAACTCGACGTAACACTCAGGGAAGCTTCCGATAATCGACTGGATCTCCTGTCGAGAGGTCTCCGCGATCTCACGGTCATTTTCGGCCACGATGATGCCCGGTTTCGTGGTCACGAGCTGCATGTACTGATTTTCCCAAGACATGCGCACCACGATACGACAGGACGGGCCGCTTTTTCAAATATCGGCGCTAACTTACTGAGTCCGCAAGGAAGCGAGGTAAAACCCCTCCCTGCTGCGAAAGCGGATCTTGTGTTGCTCTTCGATTCTCAGCACGTGGAAAAATCCTCCATGTATCTCAGTGGATACACGTCCGGTTTTCCCCCGCACTGAAAATCGAATATCAACCCAACCTCCACTTTCTCGCTACGGGTAGGTTTTGCCTCGCTTCCTTAGAGGCTATCCCTGAATCAAAAAAGGGGTAACGAGCGGGCCTGTCTACATCGGTAGAGAGTGTAACGGGCCGCTCTCGTATGTGCGATGAGGTTACAGAGATGATGAGTGTACTCGCCAGGTGGCTTAACTGGGATTTCGTTCGGATGGGGAAGGGGATCGAAGCTCGGTATTCGCGGTGCTCGACCTATTGGGAGCCACATCTCGCGTGTACCCGCGCGTTTATTGAGTCTCACATTGAACCGGGTGGTCGTTTGGCTATTCTTGGGGCGGGTAGGTTGCTGGATGTCGATCTTAAAAAACTGATCCCGCAATTCTCCGAGATCCACCTCTTTGACGCTGATTCGAGCGTTATTCGCGCATGGCGGAAGACGAGTGGTTTAGCGTTTCGTGATACGGTCATTCCACGAATCCTCGATGTTACCGGTTCCATACAGCCCTGGAGCGCTGGCATCGTCACATCGATTCGTCGGGGGCAGCTAGCGGAATATCTCTCTTCACTTATCCCCCTTCGAGCCGCGTGGGAGGAGGAGCCCTTCGACGGGGTTATCTCACTTAATCTTGTTGGTCAGATTCCTCTGTATTGGAGGGATCGGGTGCTCACGGCGGCGAACCGTGAGCTTTCCGAACGGGAGGATCGAGCTCTTATCGATTCCATGGGTCGTCTTCAATCGGCGCATCTTGCGGCGACGCGCACGCACCCGCGGAGATGGTCGATCGTCATCACTGACACCGAATACTACACCTACCAGGTCGATACGCCTGAATGGGATGTTGAGCCCGCGCTTCACGGAGAGGCCCGTGGAGAGCTCGATGCCTCCTCTCATATGGAGCGGCACGGAAATGAGTGTTGGTTGTGGCACCTCCTTCCTCAATTCGTTGAGTCCGATGGAGAGGGCTGTATCCATCGCGTGGAGGCCTCGGCGTGGCGGACTCGAGAGAGCTCTACGGATAGCGTACCCCCAGTTCGAGCGTAACCTCTCGTCCTCCAACTTTAGTAACTTGATATACCGCCTCTTCCTGATCGAATTAGTAGCAATGAGATTCGGGGTAGCGTCATATGGGCTCTTCGGTGTGCACCGCTCACTGGTCTTGCTCCTTGTTTTTGTTACCCTACTGTTCATGATCATGCCTCGCGTCCACACCTGCGACTTACAGCTACTCAAGGAATTTTTCGGAGGAGTTCGGGATACCTCATCCCTCGCAGACTTGCGTATGCCGGCGGGATCCTTTCGAATCTCCGACGCGCAGGAGCTTATCGATCGAGGGCTCGCGCGGTATCGCACAGAGACCGGTATCGCCTTTCAGGTCCGCGAGGATTGGGATCTTGTCCCCACCGAGAAGGGGCGGAATCTCCTTCAAGGGGGGAAGTAGCGGAACCGCCGTTTCCTTGCTTAGGGGTCTGCCGACGCCTATTATGTAAGGGTCGAATCGGGGATTTTCCCCCGATTCTCCGATGTAGTACACGAACAAAGAGTAGTTATGAATTCGTCGCACGTTCAATCTCCCGGCCGCGCACCCTCAACAGATCTCCCCCTTGCGCACGGCAAGTTGCCCCAAAGTCCTGAAGCCCTCATCGGTCCGCTTCTATCCGGATGTTCGTTTCTGGCCGGGCACGGGTATCAACGGCGAGGTATGGAGATCTCGCTCTCGTGTCGATTTCCTTCAAACAATCGACACGGCGCCATGACCCTTGAGGTCTATCCAGAGGACGGGCGCACGTTCGATCTTGAGGGTATCTCCTTCCGCATCGAGTTCGAGGGAGATCGTGCTCCCTCGCGGTTGGTATCTCTCAATGGCGAGGGAGTCGCTCGGATAGAGGGTGTTGATAGAAACGCCCGCGTTCTCCTGAGCCTAGAGCCGCGAAGATAGTTTTTTTCAATTCCTGGGGGGTGTGCGTGGCGCCCGAGGCTATGAGGAACCCATCGACCGATCAATCACCACATGCATCGCTGATGCGCGAGGTCTCGGGCCAGCCCTTGCGTGGATTCGCGAGGGACTTCCTGCGCGAGTCGATAAAAGCGACGCTGAAATATCCTCAGACCCAGGCTGTCATCAGATTGGCCGTCGCCGGATCGATCCTTGATGCTGCATCGCGGGGTGCCGAGGCCGAGATCGTGGAGGTGTATCGTGCATTAATGAAGCCATCGCCGGATTCAATAGACGCTGAGCGGGTCGCCAACTTCGTCTACCGGCACTATCAGGACCTCAAGCTTCCCCTCCCGAAGGCTCCCGCCGAGTCATACCTACGACTCTTTCGGCATGAGATTCAGGAGGGATTCCGAACGGTCGGTACCACGTATCTCTCGTTCTGTGGGGATGACGAGCTGCGCCGACGGCTTTCGGGTTTAACGTCGAGATGGGATGAGTCAAAGACAGCCTTTCCGATAACGGATTGGGGCGAGTGTCTTACGAGTATGCCCATGCAGGACAAGAGCTCCCTTCGAGCATTCTTTAAAGAAGCGGTTGTTTCTCTGTATCGAGATCCTCGACAAAAGATACTGCATGATTTTCTTGTGCGCGGCCTCAAGAGTGAACCCCGCGAGGCGTGGCCCTTACAGGTTATCTTCCCGTATGTGGCAACCGTTACCAAGATGGGGATGGCCGCTGAGCAGAGTGCCCTGGAGGGATTGAAGATGCCTCCTCGTCCGCATGACGATGACGTCGACGTTGACGTCGACGGTATAACGTAAACCGATACCCGTAGACGGTTATCGTCTCACGTCACACGTGGTCGTCAGCGTCAGCGAATACTCCCATGAGAATATAGTCTTGGGAGACTCATTGAATGCGCAGGATGAAGCTGAACCTCTTAGATTCCGACTAGCCCTAAGATGCCTCGCGATCGACGCATCCCCTTCATGGAGGCCTCAAGAAGTGATTTCGGAATCGCGGGGGCTGAGAGATCGATTCCCGAGCGGGCGGAATACGTAACGAGATCGTGGATTAACTCCGAGGCAGAGCTGTACCGTTGAGCAGGATTCTTATCGGTGCATATCTCGATGAATTCCTGGCACCATCCCGGAGAGTCTCGGCGAAACTTCGTAATAGGGGGCGGCGCCTCGGTGATATGGTTAGCGAGTATGGTAGTGAGGCTATCTCCGGTGAAGGGTGGCTCGCCCGCGAGCATCTCAAAGAAGACGATACCGAGTGCGTAGATATCTACTTGCGGTGTAATGGCGCCACCTTTCATCAGCTCTGGGGGCATGTAGAAGGGGGTGCCGAGAATAGATCCCTCTGGTGTTAGTTTGCGATCGAGGACGATATCCTTGGCCGAGCTAAAATCGGAGAGCTTCACGTGGTCATCGCGGGTTAGCAGTACGTTCTCCGGTTTGATGTCGCGGTGCATGATTCCGAGACCGTGGGAGTAATCGAGCGCCAGCGCGAGCTGAAACAAGATCCGAACGGCTCGGTCGAGGGGAAGTGTTGAACGGTTTTTATCGATGACCGCTCGAAGGTCCTGTCCCTCAACAAGTTCCATGGTGAAGTAGTGTCCGCCGTTCTTCAGATCTCCAAAGTCAAAAATCCTGACGATATTAGGATGAGAGAGTTTTCGAGCTACGACTATCTCGCGCCGAAAACGCGCGACGAACGTTTCGTCGGTAAGGAGGTTCTTGTTGAGGAGCTTCAGCGCCACCATCTCATCATTGAGGCTGGTGTCTTTCACCTTGTACACGGTGCCCATTCCTCCTGCGCCAATTTGAGCGACCGCTATGTATCGACGAGTGGAGGACTCTGCGAGATCTGTCGTATCGGGGGGCGAGGTGGTCACGTAAGCATGCTCCAAAGCGCTATCAAAAATAGTATAGGGGAGGGCGCTCGTAGCGGCAACGTTGGAAACGTTCACTTTTTTGGTGAAAATCGTTCCCCGTTCATATACCTTCACCAGGGCTTCGAAACGCATTCATTAGAAGAGGTTGGAACGAGCATGAGGGCAGGTAAGGTAGTGACGACGACAGCTGCGGGAGTATCAAAGGTTGAGCATCCATGGAGCTCCGCGCCTCATAAGCCCCTCCTGCCTGAGATCGATTTTCTGCGGAAGGAGCTGAAATTGTCCGAGCCTCAAGTGAAGATCCTCAATTGGCTCGCCTCTGTGGCTGGGCAGGCCTTTGTTTTTCAGAACGGGGCTCATCGTGAACGCGCTTTTCTGAACGTAGTTCTTCCTACGCAATTCGCTGAGCAGATCCCTTTAGTGATGGTGTCGCTTAATTTCGAGCGGACGGGGCAGTCTTTATGGGCAAACGAGTGGCGCGCTTCCCTCGCTGATGAGCGCTTAGTTGCGACCGTAAACCTTGAGAAGGGGGAGATCGATATTCGGAACCTCCCCTATAAGGCGCCCCAGGGGAGGAGTAAGGACGGAAATAAGGGGGCGGAAACCGCTGAGGAGCAGACCCCCGGTTACTAAGGTTTGGAATCCCCCGCTGTCTCAATTACTTTGCTCCTTGTCAGATCTCCGAGTATCCTCCTATGATTCTCGGGCGTAGAAGATGACTGGTGAGGCGACGTATGAATAGAACACTCGGACTTTTCGGAACTTTGGCGATTACGTGTCTTGCCGCCTGCGCGGATCCGGAGATCTCGAAGCTCGCGAGCGATCTTGCGGTTATTAAACAACAACAAACCGAGACCCTTCAGAAATTAAACGCGCTCGAGACCGCGGTAAAGAGTCGACCAGCTCAACCAGCGCAGGCCGCACAACCTCCAGCTCCGCAGGGGCCTTTCACTATTCCGGCCAAGAACTCTACGGTTCTAGGTGATCCCAAAGCTCCCGCCGTTATTATCGCCTGGTCAGATTTTCAGTGTCCTTTCTGCTCAAAAATTCTTCCAATAGTTGATGAGACCCTTAAGGATCCCGAGATGAAGGGAAAGGTGTCGTTCGTCTTTAAACAATACCCCTTGCCGTTTCACAAGCAAGCGGTTCCCGCTGCACGAGCCGCTCTGGCCGCCGGGCGACAGGGCAAGTTCTTCGAGATGCACGACAAGATATTCGCCAATCAGCAACAATTGGCTGACGACAAGTATGCGGTGTGGGCCAAGGAGTTGGGGCTCAACGTAAGTAAGTTTGAAAAGGATATGGCGGATCCCGCTTTTGAGGCTCAGATCAAAGCTGACATGGAAGAGGGCGCTAAGGTAGGGGTGCGCGGAACGCCAAGCCTCTACGTCGGCACCAAGAGTGGAGATACCTACACCTTCAATCGCGCTAATGAACGTTCGGCTGAGTACTTCAAGCGAACGGTGAAGGAATTGTTAAAGAAGTAAGCGGCTCGCGCGCATTCGTGGATGAATCGGATTTTGTCCACGGGTGAAAGGACCCGATTATAAACTGATTCCTTTCCCGTGCACGGATCCAGACGGTCTTTAGTTCGGGTACGTTCACGTTTACGAGCACGAGCACGTGTCGAGTTCTACAACGAGACTGGGTGTAGGTTGTGCCTCGCTAACTAACGGCGCGAATAGTGCAACGCTCATCACGCCCGCCTAGTAAAGAGCGGAAGGGTGTGTTCCTAACATACTTCCGCAACTTATTCGTGCTCGTGCTCGTGCTC
>JAIXPR010000107.1 GCA_027486155.1 Pseudomonadota bacterium
GGTCTCAGACATTGTAACGGGCGATAGTAAGACTACAACCCAAGATGTGAGCGATGGAACCTCCTCTACTCTCCAAGCGGGGAAGAGTTTTGGGCTGAAATTTATTGGGTACACGGGTAGGGAGCGTGAACTCTTTCGCAAACTCCAAGTTAATCCTTACAGCTCGAACAAGATGCTTCAAGATGAGGTAGTGCGCGTGGCGGGTTTAGGTACCGCGGTCGGATTCGCGTTCCGATTTGTGCCTGGACTCGGACTCCTTGGCCAACTCTCTACCTTTAATAGGTGGTACGGTCGCGCGGAGCAGCTCTCTTTGTACGAAGATCCGGACGTTATTAAGGAAAAGAATAAGGCTGAGCTTCGTGCCTTGGATGTCCCCGATGAGATGATCGAGCAGTTCCAGGGTAGTAAGGTGTACAATCCCTGGACTCGACGCTTTGTGACCGCCTCTATGACCGCGTTGGGTCCATCTGTCGAGGGGCGATCGCTCTTCATCAAGGCAGCGCTTCAAGCAAAGAACGAGCCCTCAACGCTCTATTTCGTTTCCGTCGCGGATTACCTGGAAAGGATACAAAAAGAGACACCGCTCAAAAAAATCGTTAGTTCACTATTCATTCCGGCTGGAGTGAGTAAGAAGGGGGTGTTGATAGTGCCGCTTTCCGTTGATTATCTCTTCTGGACTCAAGAGGTAGCTGGCATTTTCGATGACTTCAGAACCCGCGTCACCAAAGAGGAGTCATTTTCGTCGGTGGAGGTCCACGTCAGAGGGCGAGTCAGCGCTCAGGCTCGGGCCGCGCTTCAAAGCCTTGGAGCCAAGGTTACAGAAAACGCTTGGAAATAAGGTAAGGGACCCCACCATCCCTTCCTCGCCGTTTTCCTCAACTTGCTACTTATTGCGGCGGTTGCTGCTGTTGGCCCCGACTCTGACTTCGAGCCTCTCCTCCCAGACGTCCGATCTCGGCCATATGTTTCCTATCTCTGCTTACGGCTACTCCACCTTTACGTCCAGCTTCGCGAGCCTCTTCTGGGGTAAACTCATGAGCGTTGCCGCGCTGGTGGGCGATCTTGCCTCCCTTGCTGGCTATTTGACGCTGTTTTTCAGCATCCATAGCGGCAAATCCTCGTAAGCGCTTCGTGCCTTTCTCTTCTTGTGCCATGTGCTGTCCTCCTCATTTGTGCAGAACGGTTACGAGCGCTCCATCGAGAGCGGCTCATAACCATCCAGCTAGCCATGCACGGCTAGAGTAGGGGGCTTTGTAGAAGAGACGATATGATCGCAAAAAGACTCGTCAAGGATGAGTGTGATCACGGAACTCGCGAAATGAGAATTAATGAGAGGGAAAAAATAGCCTCCTCATTAGTTTATCTTGCATGGCGCGCCCGCCAATAGATGGGGGAATTTTAACTAGCACTCTCCTTCAATCGGTAGGGCCCGCCAGGAGTCGGGCCCTACCGTGGTTTTCCGCAAATGGTAGTGCCTGAAGAATCTGTGGGCACAACAAAAATATTCTTAGGCCTTCGGCGCGAATTCCTTTTCGCCGAACGCTTTCTTTCGGAGATCCTCTAGGTGAAGCTTCACCTCGGCTGGGATGTTACTTCCTCCACTTCCGGTGAAGTCATCCATGACTTTGTCGCTATATATGTTGTACGCCCATTTGGCTTCCTGGGTGTTTGGAAACTCCTCGATACATTTCTCGAGGTAGAGCTCATCCCAGCCCTCGGTAAAGAATTGTGGGAGCTGACTATAGGCGTATCCAAGGAGGTAGATTGCTTTGCGACGCTGAGCTTCGGTTAGGTTGCCTCCTTCGAGGCTCTCATGGACCAAGGCTGTGCCACGAAGAAGCGCCACGTCGTCCTGCGAGAAGTCGATGCCGTGAGTCGCGCCCGCTCGGATAAGCTGCTCTCCCGTTGAGAGCTTCCTCGCTTCCTTTACTGGTGGAGACTTCGACCACGACTCAAGCCCTCTAAGCCAGCGCGTTACGGTATGAGCGTCATCGAGCGGGAGTTTATCTCCCTTCAGGATGTTCTTGAACAAGGAGACGCTCTCCTTCGGATCCTTTGATATTCGCGTCTCAATCAATAGGAGGCTTCTAAGGATCTGATCGTCATAGAGGCGGTACGCAGGATCTTCAAGAGCGGAGAGGAGCGTTTTCTTAGCCTCAGCGAATTGACGGGTAGCCATCAAGAATCGCGCTCGCTCAAGGGCATTCAACGACTCATCGACCATCGCGGTGTTAGAGTACTGGCTCGATACCTTGTAGGTCGCGTGACACGAGAAGCAGTCAGTTGGGAGCCGTTGGAGTCTCCACCATGCGTACTCCGTGCGTCCTTCGTCGAATCGACGACCGGCATCGTCAAGAAGCTCGGCCACGTTCTTCACACTCTCCTCGAAACCAGGTTGGGATTTGAAGTGAGTGGGGATCCTCTCAAGGGAGTGGAAATCCCTGCGAAGCGCGACGAGCTGGTCGTGAATCGTGTCTGCGTTATCAGAGTCGGTGAACTTGTCTTGGTCTGCGAGGAAGGGCTGGAGTGTGCGCAGCGGTACGAGGAGGCGCTGCATCGAGTTCTGAACCTCTTCGGCGAGGGGCCGGGTTGCTGGGAGGGTCAG
Source organism: Pseudomonadota bacterium (assembly GCA_027486155.1). GTDB lineage: Bacteria > Bdellovibrionota_C > UBA2361 > UBA2361 > OMII01 > OMII01. The sequence goes on from JAIXPR010000107.1 coordinate 2,606, forward strand.
AGAGAGGAGGGCGACGAGGAGTAATTTTTGAGTTTTCATAGTGCCCCTGTAAGGTATACGGGACCTTAGCTTGTCGCTAGAAGGCAAAACACCCTGAGGTAAGGGAGGGCGAAAAGGGGATAGCGCAGCCCGGTAGGGGAGGCGCCTTGACCGTGACACGGGGGACTCCCGGTGGTAGGCTACCGGGGCGTCTTTGGGCCCTAAGGCCTCAAAGCGACTTATTTTATAAGTAGTGTTACACGTTACGGAGTGCTCATGTCCGCCGAGGAGATGCCAAAACAGTTCGTTCATGGAGAGTCCGAAAGGAAGATCTCTCAGCTCTGGGATACGCTCAAGGTCTCGCGCGGAGTGGTGGATAAGTCCAAGAAGCCGTTCTGTGTCGTGATTCCTCCTCCAAACGTCACCGGTATTCTCCACATGGGACATGTCCTAGATAACGTCCCTCAAGATGTCATGACCCGATGGCACCGTATGCGTGGGTACGCCGCGGTGTGGATTCCGGGGACCGATCACGCCGGTATCGCGACGCAAAACGTGGTGAAGCGCGCCCTTGAGAAAGAGGGGATAAAGATGCGCGACCTTGGGCGCGAAGAGTTTCTGAAGCGTGTTTGGGAATTCAAAGAGAAGCACGGCAGTATCATCATCGAGCAGCTTAAGCGTCTCGGATGTTCATGTGACTGGGAGCGTGAGCGCTTCACGATGGATGAAGGGCTCATGAAGGCCGTTCTGACAGCGTTTGTGCAACTTTTCGACAAGGGCCTCATCTATCGGGGTAAACGAATGGTGAACTGGTGCACCGTGTGTATGACGGCCCTTGCTGACGATGAGGTCGAGCACGGTACGCATGGAAGCCATCTCTGGCACCTTAAGTATCCACTCGTCGATGACAAAGGGAACCCAACGAATGAGTTCCTGATCGTCGCGACCACCCGGCCTGAGACGATGCTCGGAGATACCGGAGTAGCGGTTCATCCAGAGGACCCACGATATACATCCATTGTCGGTCGCAAGGTTCTCCTCCCGATTCAGAACCGGACGATTCCCGTTATCGCTGATGAGTTCGTTGATCGTACGTTCGGAACGGGTGTAGTAAAGCTCACTCCAGCACACGATCCGAACGATTATCAAGCGGCTTTGAAGCATAACCTGCCGCTCGAAACCGTGATCGGAGATGATGGAAAGATGACCGAGTCCGCTGGCGCGGCCTACGCGGGACTCGACAGGTATCAAGCCCGCAAGAAGGTGGTAGCGGACCTCGAAGCGCTCGGCTTCATGGAGAAGATTGAGAAGCATTCACACGCTGTCGGTGAGTGTTACCGATGTAAGAGCGTCCTTGAGCCTAAGGTGTCTGACCAGTGGTTCGTAAAGATGCGCCCTCTCGCCGAGAAAGCAAAGCAGGTTGTGCTGGATGGACGTCTCTCGATCATCCCCGACTCTGAGAAGCACGATTACTTCCACTGGATGGACACCATTCAAGACTGGTGTATCTCCCGTCAGCTGTGGTGGGGACACCGAATCCCTGTGTACTACTGCGACTCATGTAACCATGTGACCGCTAAGGTTGAGGCTCCATCCGCCTGCGATAAGTGTGGTAACACAAAGCTTCGCCAGGATGAGGATGTTCTCGACACATGGTTCTCGTCTCAACTATGGCCGTTCTCTACCCTGGGATGGCCTGATAAGACGGAGGAACTCGAGTTCTGGTACCCGAACAACTGGCTCATGTCTGGCCGCGATATCCTCTTCTTCTGGGACGCTCGCATGATCATGGCTGGGCTGGAGCTGCTCGGGGAGGTTCCATTCCGCACCTTGGCGCTTCATGGACTTGTTCGTGACTCCCAAGGCCGCAAGCTCTCCAAGTCGCTTGGTAACTCCCCAGATCCGCTGAATCTCTTTGACCAGTACGGAACTGACGCGGTGCGAGTATCTATCGCGATGAACTATCCGATGGGGCGACAAGACACTAAGCTTCACGATGACATCTTCAAAAACGGGCAGGGACTTGTAATCAAACTGTGGAACGCAACTCGTCTTCTCCTTGGTAATCTTGGAGATGACAGGATTACAAGCGATTCCCGTAAGCTCGATCTCTCGGCCCTTGAGGATCGGTGGATTATCTCACGTTTAGGAGAGGTGATCCGGGTGCATGACGATTACCTCGCTAAGAGCGATATCGTTCATGCGGTTGGAGCCGTTCGTAGCTTCTTCTGGGATGACTACTGCGACTGGTATCTTGAGATCATTAAGAGCCGAATGTGGGCCGGTGGAGAGGCGAAGAGAAAGGCTCTTGAGGTCGCTCTTGTCTGTCAGCGAACCATCCTTAAACTCCTCCACCCGTACATGCCGTTCGTGACCGAGGAGCTGTGGCAGACCCTTCAAAAGATGGGGATTACCGATTCCGCCGAGATGGGCGATTCTCGTTCTATCGCGCTCGCCTCATGGCCTGACGCCGCGCTCTACAATAAAGACGAGTCAGCGGAGGCTCAGATCGGGCTCATGGCATCAATTGTGCGAGGTGTTCGAGACGTTAAACAGACCCTTAACATCTCGCTCAAGGCCGCTCTTCCAGCGAAGCTTCTCTTCTTATCTGAAAATCCGAAGAGGAACTTTGAGCCGGTGCGTGGTGTAGCCCAAACGATCGGGGCTATCAGCGAGTTCGCCGAGCATGCTCAGCAGTCAACACCTGCCGGACATGTGCCGTTTAAGTTTGATGGGGGTATCGGCTATCTCGCGCTGCCATCGGACATCGACGCGAAGGATATCGTTACGAAGCTCTCCGCGCGGATTGATAAGCTGCAGAAGACACTCGCTGGAATCGAGAGAAATCTCGCTAATCAGGACTTCGTGGCGAACGCGCCGGCCGCGCTTGTTGAGGAAACAAAAGGAAAAGCCCGCGAAATTAACGAGTCGATATCGAAACTGGATGATTTCCGCAAATCGCTTCAATAGAGGAGAACGAGATGAGTGACGCAAAGGTAAAGATTACTGTCCGAAATAATGGCCCGTTTCGTGTCGAGGGAACGGACTTTGAGATCTGTGACGCGGCTGGAAATGTATTCAACTTGAACGGACGCACCGCCATTTCGCTCTGTCGGTGCACTGCCTCAAAGAAGCACCCGTTCTGTGACGGATCGCACGGAGAGTGCAAGTTCCAGTCAGAGGTCCAAGCTTTTGATTTGCCACCAAAGTAGGCCGATCCGCTCTTTAAGCGTCGATACGGCCCGCAGTCTCATATCGCTCTAAAGGTCCCTCTGAGGTATCCGCCTCCTCCGTGCTTAGGGCCTCTATGATCGTCGTGTTTTCCACCTTTGGAGAGGCGATAGCGATGAGCGACACCCCACCGAACGGTTTGGTGATGTAGGGATCGATGTGCTTCAAGAACGGTACGAGCTTATCGAAGTTCTTCGTGTCGTTGGCGCGTAGGGTGCGACGCCCTCGAACCTTACCCGCCCACCACCAACCGAGCGCCCCAACGAGATTATGGGAAATCATGCTGCTGGTGTTAAAGCCCGCGGCGGTAAGTACCCGTTGAAGTTCCTCTCGTGTGTATCGCCTATAGTGTCCAAGATCCTCATCAAGTCCGCTGTAGATGGCGGGATTGCTTGGAACGAGAAGAACGAGGCGCCCACCCGGTTTTAGAATCTGACGGATATGCTTAAGGGCTCGCTCATGGTCGTTGATGTGCTCCAGCACATTCGAGCAGATGACGGTATCAAATGTATCAGAAAGGAGCGCCTGGGGAGGGGGATCCTCCGCGTTCCATACCTCAGTGGTTAGCCTGGTGTCGTGCCCAAATCTATCTCTAAGCACAGCGAGTGATGATCCGCGGAGGTCGGTCGCTACCACCGACTTTACACGCGGACGGGAGAGTACCTCAGAGATTATATTTCCGATTCCTGAACCAACCTCGAGCACGCGTTCCCCTATAGCTCCATCAGCTCGTTCGCAGATCCACGCGTTATATCGGTGAGCGTCCTCAAAAACCTCGAGGGTATCCACGCCGACATCGGGGTCAGGAGGAGGAGACACCAGAACCTTACGCACGGCTTGCGCGTCTTTGACGAAGTTCCTGTCGAAGAGTGAGTATCGAATGATGTGTCCCAGCGCGGCCAGACCATCTTTCCAGGTTATCTTCTTACCCTCTGAGTAGGAACGTCCGTAGTATCGAATGGGTACCTCATACACGACACATCCGAGCCGAGCCACTTTTGCCGTGACCTCTGGCTCGAACCCAAAGCGTTGCGAGCGGAGTTCTATGTTTTGAATAACCTCTCTCTTGAATGCCTTATAACATGTCTCCATGTCGGTCAGCGTAAGATCGGTAAAGAGATTGGAAAGGAAGGTTATGAACTTATTACCGAGCATGTGGCGGAAGTAGAGCACCCGGTGCTCCATGTAGAGGAATCGAGAGCCGTACACGACATCGGCTCGGCCCGCATCCATCGGAGATAGAAGTGCCTCGTAGTCCTTCGGGTCGTACTCAAGGTCGGCATCTTGAACGATGACCACGTCTTTGGTCGCGGCTTGAAATCCGAGGGCGAGAGCGGCTCCCTTGCCGGTGTTCTTTGGTTGGTAGAGCACTCGAATCTGGGGATCGCTCTCAAACTCTCGAAGGATTTGGCGAGTGCCGTCGGTCGAGAAGTCATCGACGATGATAATTTCCTTCTCGCGAGGCGTCGCTTGAACCCGTTTAACGATCTCACGAATGGTCTTACGCTCGTTGTAGACCGGAATAACGATGCTGATAGAGAGCTGTTTATCTGACACGTTAAAATTCTCCCAACCTTTCAGATACAAGCCGACGGTACTTGGGCTCCCTCATTAGGGCAAGTTGTCGAAATTAATGAGCTAATCGCCTGCTGCTTGTGTGACAGTCCTTTCGATTTTTTAGCTACCTTAGTAACAGATGCTCAGGGGGTGCCTTTCGAAGCAGGAAAAATTGTAACAATTTGAATGGTTTTGGCGTTTTTGTCAGCGCCGCGTCGCGACTGAGGAATGAGGTAAAACGACCATGCTGCCTGGTCGCTGGGCTAAGGGATACGGCTTTCTCGCCCTGCTCAGCGAACGTAGACCTGAGCGAGGATGAGGCGCGCACTCCCGTAAGAGACCCGACACTCCCGTTGAGCTTTAGGATCCTGCTTCCAAAACAGACAACGTGCCATCTGAGGTGGCTACGTAGATGTCCCCTTTCGCCCCCTGGCCCAGGGCCGCGATAGGGAAACTCGCTCGTCCTATCTCCGTTGTGGTCCAGGTGGAGCCCCGTTGCGTCATTTTAAAGATGGTTTTGGAGTGAGAGTCGGCGAAGAGGTATGCGCCCTGGAGCGAGGGAAATGAGGAGCCGTTATAAAAGGATCCCCCGATCGCCGTTCCTCGCGCGGCCGCTTCATAGGAATAAACCGGAGGGCTAAAGCCGGTCATATCGCACGTTGCCGCCACACATACGCTGCCCTCAGCCACGTTCCATCCATAATTTTTTGCGCGTTCAATCAGGTTGAGCTCCTGGGTTTCCCGCCCAGAGTCGATCGCAATTACCCGTTTCGTCGCCGGGTCAAAAGAGAGGGATGTGGGGTTCTGAAATCCGAGCGCCCACACTTCGGCCGCTCCATTCGAACCCTTAGCGAAGGGATTATCGTTTGGAATCGTGTAGCGCGCGGGGTCCGCGACGCTGATGCGCAGGATCTTACCGAAGAGTGATCGAGGATTTTGCGCTAGCGAAGAAGCGCCTGACTTTCGAGGGGAATCCCCAAGGCCTATGTATAGGGTATTGTCTGGGGCAAAGGCTATCGTGCTGCGATGCGCGTGAGGATATGGTTGTACCACCTTGAGCGCTACGACCAGTTCGTCCTCGTCGACAGTTTGACCACTCTTGGTTGGGAAACGACCGACGATAGTGTCTCCTTGTTTATCGGTGTAGGCGACGTATATCTCCTTTGTTTGCGCGTAGTGTGGAGGAAAAGCAACGCTTGAGAGTCCCGCGTTCTCTTCAGGTGAGAGGATCGCTGAAATGTCCAGAAGATCCCGTTTTGCTCGTCCGCCGTTCTCTACGATGGCTACGATCCCGCGTCGTTCGACAACAAATGTCTTTGATGGCTCACTCGGAACAGCGGTGATCGCGACAGGGTCCTCGAAACCTCGAGCGATAGGCTTAAGCTCAAAGCTCTCCTGAGCTGCCGCCGTGGTGACGCACCAGAGGACTGAAAACAGGAGAGCCGTGAGCTTCATGTCCTTACGCACCCTTTACGAGAGAAGCTACCGATTGGCATACATAGTCGACGTTGTGGTGATTGAGCGCTGCGACGCAGATACGACCACTGTCGAGCCCGTACACATGATATCTTTCTCGGAGCGCCTTCATCACGTCAACAGAGAGTCCAGAATACGAGAACATGCCCCTCTGACTCAGAATGAATGAGAAATCTCGATCGGGGAGAACCTCTTTCAACTTTTGCGCGAAGAGGTGCCGCATCTCATGAATACGGTCTCTCATCTCTCCAAGCTCGGCTTCCCACATCGGACGAAGCTCCGGATGGGTAAGTACGATGGCCACCAGCTGAGCTCCGTATGAGGGGGGGCTGGAGTAGATCATGCGTACGATACGTTTGAGCTGGCTGGTAACGGCAGCAGCCTCTTTCTGAGAGCCGGTGACGACCGAGATGGCGCCTACTCGCTCCCGATATATCGAGAACGACTTCGCGAATGAATTCGCGACGAAGAAGGTAAGGCCTTTTTCGACGAAGAGCTGAATTGGGCGTGAGTCGGGCACGATCCCCTCGGCGAATCCTTGGTAGGCGAAGTCGACAAAGGGAATGAGCTCTCGCTCGGCGCAGATGTCGACCACCTGCTTCCATGTGCTCTCGTCGAGATCCACTCCGGTAGGGTTGTGGCAGCACGCGTGGAGAAGAACGGGGGTGCGAGGTTGTAACGTTCTCAACGTTGAGAGCATGTCGTCGGCCCGTAATCCGCATGTCTTTGGATCGTAGTAGGGATATGTCTCGACCTTCATGCCAGCCGCTTCGAAGATCACTCGGTGATTCTCCCAGCTTGGGTCGCTGATGTATATGGTGTCTCGCCCCATGAAGCGTTTGATGAACTCGATGCCGAGCTTTAAACCACCACTACCGCCAACGGACTGAACGGTCGCTACCCGCTTCTCTTTCAGAAGTGGAGAATCTTTCCCGAAGAGAAGTTCTTGGTTCGCTTGCACGAACGCTGGAACTCCATCGATCGGGAGGTAGGTCTTTGTGTCCTCCTGAGAGGACCAGATCTTAGCGGCTTGCAGAACGCAATTTAGTACCGGGATCTTCCCGTTGGAATCTTGGTACACACCTACACCAAGGTTGACCTTGGTAGGAGAGGGGTCATTACGGAACGCCTCGGTAACACCCAATATCGCGTCGGGAGCCGCCATTTGAATTTCTGAAAAGAGGGACGTGGTCATAAACACCAAGAGTAAAAAGGAAACAATGTACCTCCGGAGGCTACCATAGGCTTTCAGGGGGAGCCAGTAAGTGGTCTCGGGGGAGTTTCAGCTAAGACGTCGGATACGCCCCAGAAAAGAAGCCCCCGAGTGACGGACAAGGGGGGGATGCGCATTATTCATCGTTCGGGTCCTCTATGCTCGGAAAGTAGGATGATTTCCGGAAAGATAAGAGCGGTTCAGAACGTGTTGCTTGAGCCATCACCCGGCATTTCTCCGCTCTATCCACTGACGGGGTGTGTTGCCCCTGGTACTGCGTCAGCAGGGTGAACGGGTTGGGTGCAGGGTCGCGCCGTTTCGGGGCACCGTGGCCTCCGAAAACCTCGCACTCTACGAGGAACTAGCAGAAAATAATCCCAATTAACCACGCAAATATGGAAGCAGGAGGGGCTCCTGACCGGATCTCTCCTGTATGAGCAAAATCACCGACACCCGTACATCACACGAAGATGGCGCCTTCATTAAGAGGTTTGGTGATAAGCCATCATATATGGCCGAGCTCAACGCGCTCAGAGGTTTACGTGGATCGGGGATCGCCCCAGAGATCCTCGCGCACGACAATGGCACTCGAACGATACGCATCGCTGATGCCGGTGTTACCCTTCGCTCTTTTCGTGCAGAACTTCAGCAAAGCTTTTCGATGTCGCAGCTTCGGCGTTTCGCGAGTGGCCTGTTTGATAGTTTGGCGCGATTGCACTCGGCGGATTTCTGTCATTACGATGTGAAGGATGACAACATCTGCATCCAAGCCCACGCCCGTGACGATGGCTCTCTTGATCTTGAACGGGATTTTAAAGTAAAGCTGATCGACTTCGGACTGAGCTTCAAGGTTGATAAGATCCCGGACCATTACTTCAACAACAAGACCTTGGGTACGCCTGTGTGTCGGAGCCCGGAGCATATTAATGGGCTCCCCCTGCACGGAAAAGCCGCTGATGTTTTTTGCGCGGCGGCCACGGTGCTTCAGGTCATCGAGGATATGCCCGAAGCGTTTCCGCTCATGTTTGGTAATCCCGAGAGGCAGATTATGGCTGTGCGAGAGCGGGTTGACCTCAATCGTCCGCTTCTCTCCGCCTCAGGGGAAACGGTGCCAAAGGACGTGCAGGCCGTCCTCTTTAGCATGCTCCATCCTGACCCGATCGAGCGACCCTCAAGTAAGACCTGCTACCATCTCTTAGGATTGGCGGGTACCTAGTGCGTTCGACCTAGCTGGTCTCATCTAAAAGTTGAGCGCTCTGGTCAGAGGTCGTCCTCTATACGAAGTATAGAGCTGTCATGTATTCCTAGACGGTGGGCCAGTTCGGGATGTTGAAATATCTCGATTCTATCTTTACCTGACGGCATCGTCGTATGCCCCGCTACAGGTAGATGAGGGGCTGGGATTCCCGTTCCGAAGCTCTTTTTGCTCTGGAAGACTCGAGCCTCGTCCCATAGTCCGAGATGCACAAAACTTTGAAGGGTGTGCGTCCCTCCCTCGATGATCACCGAAAGCTGTTGTTTGGCGAAGAGGTACTCAAGTATCTGCTGGGGCAAGGGGCGGTCCGGCGCAAGTCGCTTCCATTCTGTCAGCCCCTCTTGTTTATCGACAGAGGAGTTGAAGACTAGGGTAGCAACCTGGTCGTCAAAAAGAGCGAGCGAGGTGGGAAGAGATAGGTTCGTGTCGATAACCACCCTCAGAGGGTTCTCTCCCTCGACGTGACGAACGGTCAAGTGGGGGTTATCGAGAAGCGCTGTTTTTGTCCCCACCAAGATACTCATCTCTTGAGAGCGCCACCGGTGGGTTGTGCGGCGAGAGAACTCACCACTGATCCATTTAGATGATCCGTCTTGGCGGGCGATAAAATGGTCAGCGGTCTCCGCCCATTTCAAGATTACATAGGGCCGCTTCATTCTTTGAAAAAGGATAAACCGTCTATTGAGCATGATACACTCACGTTCTCGGATCCCTTCATGTACGACTATCCCGGCGTTCCGTAATTTTTGAATTCCTTGACCCGCGACTTTGGGATTTGGATCCCTACATCCTACGACGACGTTTCGTATGCCTGACTGAATGACAAGGTCGGCGCATGGTGGTGTCTTGCCGAAATGAGAACACGGTTCAAGGGTGACGTAGATCGTGGCGTCTTTGAGCAGCGTTCGGTCGAACACCGAGTTGATCGCGAATACCTCCGCGTGTGGGCCTCCGTAGCGTTGATGGTAGCCCTCGCCGATGATCCGGTCGTTATGAACTACCACCGCCCCAACCAAAGGATTCGGCATGACCGCGCGTCCCCCGCGAGCGGCGAGGTCGAGAGCATGGTCCATGTGGCGAGGATCAATCATGAAAGATACATATCACGGAGTGGCTTCGTGCGGATATCCCGCACCGCTCGATTATAATTTCCATGACGCCTTAGGAAGGCTCGTGTAGAGTTGAGGCATCGCCTTAACCGCTTGGTTTCATGAATACACCTCGGGAAAAAGTTAAACCCTCCATCGTATGGACTCCGAGTTCGGATCTCAAGGCTGAGAGCGGTGTTGGGCGTTTTATTGAAACGCTGAAAGAGAAGAGACTGGGAGCCTTTTCAACCTTCGAGGAGCTTCATCGATGGTCCGTTAGGGAGCCTCATCTCTTTTGGAAAGAGGTCATAAGCTTTGTTGATGTGAGGGGGAGCGGAGACGCAGATCGATTGTGGGGAGACGAGGAGGGGCCCACATCGCTCGCGAAGAGATGGTTCCCCGATCTCCGAATTAATTTCACCGACAATCTGTTGCGGACACCGACCGACGAGATCGCTATCACGGCATGGTCAGAGGATCGGATCCGCCGGGTGATTACCAGACGTCAGCTTCGGGAGATGTCCATGTCGGTAGCACGACATCTCTCTTCGTTGGGAGTTCTGTCAGGGGACCGCGTCTTCGCGTATCTGCCTAATATTCCGGAGGCGGTAGTTTGTATGCTTGGGAGCGCCGCTATCGGTACTACGTGGGCCAGCTGCGGCACCGACTACCAGGTTGATGGACTCCTCGCTCGACTGCAACGGGTGAGTCCGAGAGTTTTTATCGCGCCCACGGCGTACCTTTGGCGTGGTAAAGAGGTCGACGCCATCCCCACTATCCTTGAAATCGCGCGACAGGTCTCCTCGATCGAACATATTATCCTGGTTGATTATCTTGGGATACCTGATGGTAAAGCATGTCAAGTCACGAGGCTCGCCGCGAGCTGTTCCGAATTAAGAGATATCGTATCCAAAGAGGCGGTTTCTGACCCGCTACCACTCTTTCCTTTCTCTCATCCGCTCTACATCATGTTCTCCTCCGGTACCACGGGGAAGCCAAAGGGGATCGTGCATGGATGTGGTGGGACCCTTCTTGAACATAAGAAGGAGCACATTCTTCACGCCGATGTTCGACCGAGAGATATTCTCTTCTATCAAACATCGACCAGTTGGATGATGTGGAATTGGCTGGTTTCCGGTCTCGCCGCGGATGCCACGATAGCGCTCTACGATGGAGACCCACTGATCGAGAATGGTGCCATCTTGTGGCGTATGGCTGATGAGGAAAGATTTACTCACTTCGGAACGAGTGCTGCCTTTCTCGGCGCTATCGAGAAACAGAGCGTTCGTCCAGCGGACATGTACAAACTGGAGGCCTTGCGTACCGTCCTCTCCACCGGTTCCACGCTCTATCCGTCGCAGTTTGACTATATCACCGATTCCATCAAACCGGGGTGGAGCCAAATTAGTTCAGGTGGGACCGACATACTTGGGTGTTTCGGGCTCGGCACCCCTCTCAAGCCTGTTGTGAGGGGAGAGGTCCAAGCGAAGAGCCTCGGGTACGATGTGTGTGTTTATAACTCTGCGGCACAACGGATCGTTGCTGAAGAGGGGGAACTCATCTGCGCCAATGCAGCGCCATCGATGCCGGTCTATTTTCTGGATGACCCGAATGGGGAGGCCTATCGAGCGGCGTACTTCTCAGAGTTTCCTGGAGTGTGGAGGCATGGTGATTTTCTTGAGGAAACCGCCGATGGTGGCCTGCTCTTCCTGGGGCGGTCCGACGCGACGCTCAAGCCGGCTGGTGTGCGTGTAGCGACCGCCGATATTTACGCGGCCTTGCATAAGGTGCCGGCGGTACGTCAGGCGTTAGCGGTTGGATATGTTCCTTCAGGAGCGACGGCGGAGAAAGTTGTGTTGTTTGTGGTGCTCGATTCGAGTGTTAAATTGACCGATGTTTTGGAGGCAGAGATTCGTGAGACGTTGCGGCGTTCCAATGCCTTCTATGCTCCTGCTCTTATCGTGCAAGCCCCTGAGGTGCCGCGGACCTCGAACAATAAGCTCTCTGAGCTGTCTGTGAAGAGGATCCTCAAGGGAGAAGACCCTGGGAACTCTTCAGCACTAGCGAATCCAGAGTGCCTTGAGTTTTTTAAAGGAGAGGCCGTTCGCCAAGTAAAAGGGGCATTAGGCTAGGTGCCAACGAAGAGCTCGGGGGTTTGTTCTGGGTTGATGCTTGAACTCCCTTTGCTGAGCCATTCATTACGCTCTTTCGCCGAGATCGCTTTGTTAAGTTTCGACATGATGGCTCCACGAGTCTCAACAGAAACCACCATCTCTTTGCCGGTCCAGGAAGGGGTCCGTTCAAGGATCTCGCCGGTCTCCATATAAGAATCTATCAACGCTTCCGCCATACTCAGTGGAATACCATAGAGTTGACTCGGTGTATGATCCTTGTTCCCGGTTGCCGCAGCGACATACTCAAGCGCCATGGAGTGGTTGAAGCCCATGCGTTCAAGCACGATTGCGGCTATCTGGATGTTGTTTGCTTGGAAAGTCTGCTCTTCATAAGTGATATCGAAGGCGAGGTCCTTGCTCTTAAGGTGCATACGGTAATCCTTGAATCCACGCCGGTTCTCTCTGAGGAACGGCGCGAAGGAGAGGTAGCGTAGTCCTCGGCTGAGGAGGCCAAACGCGAGCCCTATCTCGGGGACCCCCTGTCCGATGATTCCGCCGGTCGTCAGGGCCTCATAGAGAGGATTCTCGACGTAAGACCAGTCATCTTTTTCGGTCTTTCGACTCAGATTCCGTGAAAGGTAGCAGTACGCCAAAATGACCGCGTGTTCGATCGGCGTGTACGCCTCGAAAAATTCCGTGGCTTCAATAAGCTTACCGGGAGTTAGAACATACGGCCGATGTTCCTTGGTCAGGAAGTAGTAGGTCGCTTTGATGGTGTTGTTTCTGAGAAGGCGGACGATGTGATTTTCGGCGGAGAGGGGCAAGCGGTTTGA
>JAIXPR010000228.1 GCA_027486155.1 Pseudomonadota bacterium
GCATCTCATCGGCTGTCGTAATACCCTTTGACGAAGCCTCATAGGCCCGCTGAGCCGTGATCATATTTACGACCTGCTCGACAACGCTCACGTTACTGCTCTCTAAAAATCCCTGGTTCAATCGACCGAATCCCACCTGGCTGAAGATACCTGTTACAGGAGCTCCGGAAGCTTGAGTTTCCTCGTATAACCCCTGCCCTGTCGCTCGAAGACCGCCATTGTTTGGGAAACGAACACCGATGAGCTGACCAACCTGAGCGGGTACCGCGTTGTTAGGTTGCTTCACGGTAACTATTCCATCCTGTCCGATGGTCACCCCTAACGCGTCAGGTGGCACAGTTATTCCCGGAGCTACGATGAATCCGTCAGCCGTGGTGAGCTGTCCGTTCTGGTCGAGCCGGAAAGAGCCCGTTCTTGTGTACGCAAGCGTCCCATCAGGTCGCGTAATCTGGAAGAAGCCATCACCCTCGATCGCCACATCGAGTTGATTATTCGTGGAGCTGAGGTCTCCCTGAGTAAAGAGCTTCTGGACCGACGCGGTCTTAACTCCTAGACCCACCTGGATACCGGTCGGATTGAACGTGGTCTGCGACGTCGGAGCACCCGGCTCCATCACGTACTGATACATCAGGTCCTGAAAGTCGGCGCGGCCCTTTTTGAAGCCGGTGGTATTGACGTTCGCCAAGTTGTTGGAGATCACGTCCAGGTTGGTCTCTTGGGCCTGCATGCCGGTTGCCGCTGAATAGAGTGCTCGAATCATAGGGTCCCCTTATTCCTTAAACCTTACTGCCGTCTTCCTACCTGCGTTATCGCCGCCTGATTAAGAGAATCAATGGTCTGCGCCGCCTTGGTGTACGCGTCGAACGCGCGATTCGTTGTTATCAAATCGATCATTCCCGTTACCGCCGAAACGTTTGACATCTCCAGAGACCGAGGCTCAACAAATCCCTCGACCGGTGTGGGCTGGGGGCCGCTCACGACCTTGAATCGCGTTCCCTCAACTGGTTGCAGCCCCTTGGTCTCAGCGAACCGAACGATCTGCAAACGACCGACAATATTCGCGCCAGCTCGAACTGTTCCGTCCGCGCCGATGTTGACACCGGCGCCTTGGGCGGTGATTGCGCCACCATCCCCTTGAACCTGCATGCCATCTTGAGTGACGACAGTGCCGTTCGCATCAAGCGTGAAATTTCCAGCTCGGGTATACATTCGCCCCTGGGGAGTGTTCACAACGAAGAACTCGTTGGGATTCCGAAGAGCGACATCCAGCGGATTGCCCGTACTCTTAATGGCGCCCATCGAGAAATCGGTGTGCGTCGCGACCTCATTCACGGTCGCCACACGATCTTGGTCACCGCTGGCGTAGGGATCCTTTCCTTCAATCTGTTTAGCGAAGGTTTCGTCAAAATTTTCCGGCGATGTCACCAATACCTGGCGTTTAAAGCCAACGGTGTTGACGTTCGCCAGGTTATTATTCTGAATCTCCAACTTTCTCAGTTGGACGATTCCCAGTGACGCTGCCGCGTACGTTCCGATATCCATCTAGAATCTCCTAGAGTACAGACGTTTGACGACGAATGGCCCCTAACGCGCCAAGTCGCGAGTCGCTGGCGGCTCGCGCCTCCGCAATCTGCTTGCCGCGAGAATCCTCTTCCCGTTCGATCTCGATCATCTCCGCGAGGAGACGGACCCCTTCGATCGGAAGCTTCATGTAAGCCGAAACCTGTTCGAGGCTCTCCCCCTTCTTCAGCATCTGCTCCGCGGCCTTATAGATCCTTTGCAGCTCCGTAGCGTTCATCGAGTTTACCCCTCCAGCGCCAGCGGTCTTGCTGGCTGGGATGGATCCTTGCTGGGCCGCAGAGCCCTGCTCGGGAGTAGCGATTACCTCTACACTCCTTTGGAGGGGAGTTCGCGAATAGGTCTGCTCAACGAACGCCGACGGCTGAGCCGCGGCTTGTGCGGTCGTTGCTTGTTGTGGCGTAGAGACTTGCTCTGACGTTACCACCTTGGAGGTGGCCACATGAGGAGCGGCGGATTGCTCCTCGAATCGCGCTCGCTCGGTTTGAACACCTCGCTCAAATCCGTTCTTGAGGTCCTGAATCACCCGAACGGTCTCCGTGCGGGTCGTTTGAAGCTTCTCCTGGAGAGCCTCTGCCTCGGCGACCGCTTTGGCGATACGCGCCTCTGATTGCTGAATCTCCGTCAGCGCTCGTTGAATGTTCTGCTCCCGACGAAGGAGCTGATCATTCAGCTGCAGTCCCGCGGTCTCCGCGTCTCCAATAAGGGACCGCAGGCTCGCCTCAAGCTCCCGGGTCTTGGGCAACATGCTTGGGAGTCGCGAGGACTTAAAGGCCCGCATCGTCATAGTCAAGACGGACGTGATCAGCCCGATGTCCACGATCAGTTGCCACATTTGGATTTGATTCATCATGATTCCTCACTTACCCGGCCATCCACGGCGCGATGTCAAAAGCCTGGCTTTTGACACGTACCCCGTCAGGTGATTGACTCAGCACTCTTCCTTGCCCCCGCTAACCAGTTGAATTAGCATGGGGTTGCTCAGTTATTGTTAGCCACCTGAGGCTTGTATGAGATACAAAGGCAAGACCCTTGCCAGCTCGGGTGAGCGGAGGACAAACGCATACCGATCTCAGGCTTAGTCATGTTCAAAGAGCGTCTTTTAACCCCAGGTCCAACCATCATTCCGCAACAGGTGCTCCAAGCGATGGAGGTACCGATGCTCCACCACCGGAGCGATGTCTTTAAGAAGCACCTGCTGGAAGCGGCCGAGGGGATGCGGTGGCTCCTGAGTTGGGATAGCGATCCGCTCTTCTTAGCTTGCTCGGGAACGGGAGCGATGGAGGCGAGTCTGCTCAATGTGTGCAAACCGGGAGACACCATCATCTCGGTGAACGGTGGCGCCTTCGGTGGGCGCTGGGCGAAGATCGCGGAGCGACTTCAACTCTCCGCTCACGAAATCGTTGTCGAATGGGGATCGCCCGTTACCGAGGAGCAGGTACGCCAAGCGGTATCGCAACATCCAACCGCTCGCGCGTTCTGCATCCAACACAGCGAGACCTCAACAACGGTACTCCACCCGGTCGAGAAGGTTCTCTCGGTGGTGAAGAGTATCGCCCCACAGATGATCACCATCGTCGACGGGATCTCCGCGTGCGCTACAGCCCCAATTCCAGGAGCGCCGGGCGTCATCGACATCTTTATCGCCGGTTCCCAAAAAGCGCTCATGCTACCACCAGGACTCTCTGTCGTTGCGCTCTCACAACTGGCCTGGAAAGGGGTTGATGAGACACCTCGTCGCTCCCTCTACTTTGATTTCGCGCTTGAGAGAAAGGCCCTTGCCTCTGGCGAGACCTCATGGACCCCTGCGTCGACGCTCATCGTAGGTCTCAACGCGGCTATCGAGATGTTTCGAAACGAGGGACTGGAGGCGATGTATGAGCGTCATCGACGTTTGTCTCAGATGAGTCACTCGGCGCTGCGCGCTTTGGGATGTACCCTTCTCGCCTCAGAGGCTCCCTGCCCGAGCGTAACCGGATTCTTCCCTCCATCCGGCGTAGACGCGGACGCGCTCCGTTCTGAGGTGCGCAAGAGCTACGGTATCCGACTCGCTGGCGGTCAAGGAAAATTCACTGGTAAAATAGTTCGTATCGGCCATATGGGGTTCGTGGATCCCTTTGATGTCGTCGCCGGCATCACGGCGATCGGACTCGCGATACAAAAACTCGGGGGGACCGCGGACACAGCGGCAGCGCTCTCCTCCATCATTTCGGAGATATAAGAATGACCCGCAGTGTTCACAAACTTTCGCGTCAGGCATCCGAGCTCTATCAGAGCGTACAGACTCATATCTGCGCGGCGCTTCAGACTATGGATGGAGGCGCTCGCTTCAGATCGGACGAATGGAAACGAACCGATGGAAAGGGCGGCCCGGGGGGCGGAGGTCTTACTCGAATCCTCTCGGGAGGAAAGGTATTTGAGAAAGCGGGGGTCAACTTCAGCTCGGTACACGGGTTTATGGCCAAAGAGTTCGCGGCGAAGCTTGGAGTCTCCCAAACTGAGGACATCCCCTTTTTCGCGACGGGGGTATCGCTCGTCATTCACCCCTTTTCACCGATGGTCCCAACCACGCATGCGAATTGGCGTTATCTTGAGCTCGGAGATAAGGCGTGGTTCGGTGGAGGTTCAGATCTCACCCCCTATTATCTGTTTGAGGAGGACGCGGTACACTTTCACACGGTGCTTAAAAAGAACTGCGACAAGTACAATCCATCCTACTATCCGAAATTCAAAAAAGGTTGCGATGAGTACTTCTATCTTCCGCACCGAAAGGAGACTCGGGGAATCGGAGGGATCTTCTACGACTACCTCGGCAGAGACGAGAAGGTTGACCTCGATGAGACCCTCGCGTTCAGCAAGGACCTTGGGTTCGACTTCACTGAGCAGTACCTCCCTATCGTCGATCGTCGCAAGGCGCTTCCCTTCACTGAGCAGGAGAAGAACTTTCAGCTCATGCGACGTGGTCGTTACGTTGAATTCAATCTCCTCTACGATCGCGGCACACATTTCGGCCTGCAAACCGGGGGCCGCGTCGAGTCGATCCTCATGTCCCTTCCCGCGGTTGTGCATTGGGAATACTGTCCGGTGATCCCGGCGGGCTCTCGAGAGGCGAAGTTGCTCAACGTGCTTACGCAACCGCGGGAGTGGGTGTAAGGGCACCTCCAGTGCGCCCCGTGACCTTGGGAGGGCGGTCGTCCTCGACCGCCGCGTTACGTTCAGCACAAGGATTCGCGACACGTAATATTCCGGCGACCGAGGACGGTCGCCCTCCCACCATTGCGACCTGATACAAGAGAGGGGCACGTCATTTGCCCTTTTACTGTCCTAAGGGGACGGCTACACTGCGGTCGACTATTTCCAATCGGAGACCTGTATTTATGCTACCAACCAAAGCCTACGCAGCAATTAACGAGAAAACCCCCCTCACCCCATTCGAATTCAACCGTCGCGAGGTAGGAGCTAAGGACATCCTGATCGAGATCCTCTACTGCGGCGTGTGCCACTCCGACATTCA
>JAIXPR010000216.1 GCA_027486155.1 Pseudomonadota bacterium
CGGCGCTCGTTGAGACACCCGAAGGACCGCGACAGATAGCGTCGACGGAACTCTCACGGTACCTACTCGACGCGGATTTAAGTAATTTCGGCCGAGATGACTTCTTTGAGAGGGGTGAATTACAACGGCAAGAGCTCGGACAGGAGCGAGAGCTATTCAGGAAAAACACGTTAGCGCTTATTAAAGCTCATCGCTGGCTGACCCCCGCTGGGCAAGCTCTGCGACAGGCTACAAAAGAGCGCAATATAGCCACACTCTAATCATTTGTTCTCGAGTAGAAACGGTTCTCGAGTAGAAATGGTTCTCGAGTAGAAACGGCTCTCGAGTTAAAAACGGTTCACAAGCAAGAAACCTAGCGCGACTCCCCTACTTCGCCGCGTTCGCTTTGCACCACTTGTCAAAGTCAGGAAAGCCCCGTTGCTCCAAGAGGCGCTGCTCTACGCCGTGTTCAACCGCTTCAAGAAATCGTTGGGGGGATATGTGCGCTTTGAGCTTAGCCAACGCCGCCTCAACGTCCGCGCGTAGGCCGGCGACCTCGTGCTCTGATACATCCAATTTTAAAGCGTCGAGGAAGGTTTTACGCTCAAGGAGGTAACTGACCTCGGCGTCCATTTGGGTGCCCTTGCTCTTGATATGACGCTGCGGAGCATCGCCGTTGCGGGGCCCTAGATTTAGGGAATTTTGGGCTCGTGGTCCCACAGAGACCTTGTCATTTGGCAATACGAACTCAAAGGGCTTCTCAACGGCGCGATACAAGAATCCCTGAGGATTACGACTCACCAGGTGGCTTCCCCCACTGACCAAACTATCAAAGTGAGCGATGATCGCCGCGATTCGCTCTAACGCGTCGATCCCCCTTCCCTCAACTAATCTCCGCGCCTGCTTATCAGCGATGCCCCGTTGGATAAGAAGCCGCTCCAGAGACTCCTCGTTGGAATCTCCACCTTGATTCGGTCTCCCCGAGGGCATGACGGTTTTCGCCGCGCTCGACTCATGCGAGATGGTTTGATGAGGTTGCATCGGTGGTGGTTCAATAGATACCTTGCGTGGCGCATGCGCCGCGACGAGGACGACATCGGTCGATTTCCCCTTCCCTATGAACTCGAACTCACTCAAAAGTCCTTTGTCTCTCAACTCCTCGAGGGCGGGTTCAAGTTGTTGTCGGAGGGAGCTCGCGTAGACATAGTTTCTTGAGATGCCGATCTTTTCGTGGGCGAGGACAAAGAGGTTGACCTGCATTCGGGAGCGATACCAAAAATGTTTGTCGAGATATCGGTAGAGGCGCTTCGAAACAGCGCTCTGAAGGTCGAGATAGAACTCCAGATCAAGTTTCTTAATAAACCCCACCTGAAAGGACTTGAAGAGCACTTCGCTCCAAGTAAAGAAACTCGGCCTTGTGTCACGCCCGTCGTTGATCTCGTAAGCGTCCAGAATTCCAAAGTTGCGCGTGCTGTGGAGCTTTGACTCATTGTCGTAGAACGCGTTCGTCGCCTTTATACGCACGCCGCTCAAGCGATCGAGAGCGTTTTGCAGGCGTACATAGCTGCGGCCCTCTGTGGTCCAACGCAAAATCCGTAAAAGCTCATACCGCGTAAAATGAACCTTAGGACTACGAAGCCCATCATCCGCGGTGAGCTTCAACAATCCTAGCAACACTTCGTCATCAGATGATGTCGGAAGTCCAAATTTATCGGCTCCGGTAATAATCCATTTACGGTTGATGACATCGCCGTTTTTCCCCTTCACGGTATCACTAAACTCAAGTGTTTTGATCGAGGGATCGGCGCGCTTTGACAGGACAGTGAGAGGAAACTCCGCAAGGTTCATCTCGTCTCTCGAAATCTTCAACGGCTGCGGCTTTAGTGGTTGAGGAACGTTCGGAGAAAAAGGAACCGCTGAGGAGTCGGCGTCTGAGGCATCGAGCGACGTGATGTCGTCCAGTGAGGTGGTCGATGTCATTGCCGAAGAGTCATTCATGCGGGTGGTCAGTCGGTAGCGAGTAATCAATCTACGATTTTTACGATGAGCCTATCGTACGGGTCTTTGAGGATAGTTCCAAAGAGTTTTTCAAGAGAATGCGCTGTTGAGCGACAGCGAAAAGCTCTTGAAAAACTGCGTGAAGACATACCAGAAAAAAATCCAAACACCAAAGCTTAGTTTTAGTTAGTTAAACAATCTTTAGTACGGAACATGTTATTAGATGAGCGGGGAAAAAATATTGAGAAACTAGATCGTTACGTCTCTTTTTTTACCCACAGGCACGATGAATTACTGGTCAATTCCCGATAGTGATTTATCTAATTTCCCGATCACTTTTCTTTCTGTTCACGAGCGATTTGGGTCCGAGTCACGAGCGACTCTCTGTCAACTCACGACAGCTCCTATGTCAGTTCACGAGTCGCTTATGCGAAAGCACGAATCGAGGTTCAGGAGTCGCCGTGGAACGCCGTGGAACAGTGTGGAACACCGTGGAACGGTTTTAGCCATCGTGCGCTGAGGTAAATATCGTGATCTGGGATCTAAAAATGCCCCCTACTTCTTACTTCAAGTCACGAACTCGCACGTCATGACGATCACGTTCCATTCACGAGATTTCTTCATCGTGAATTGACTTAAGTATGGATTTTATGAGCGATCTTTGCCAGATTCCTTATGTCGATTCACGAATGCGGAGGTAGCCTGTGGCGATCGCGATTAGCGTAGTAAACCAAAAGGGTGGCGTTGGAAAAACGACCACGACCGTGAACCTTGGAGCTGCGTTAGCAGCCAAGGGAAAGCGGGTTTTATTAATAGATATTGATGCTCAGAGCAACCTTACAACGCACCTAGGATTAGGTGTAAAGGAAGATGTTGATGATCTCAATGAAATTGCTCAGGGACCGGAGTGGACCATCTACGATGTTCTCAAAGGCAGCAAGAAGATTCATGACGTTATTATCAAGAGGTCAGAGAATCTTTCCGTTGTTCCCTCAAGCCTCCTTCTGAGTGCGGCGGACCTTGAGCTTGGTGGCGTCGTAGGCCGAGAGCTTTTACTCAAGAGAGCGATTGAGAAGGTTCGATCTGAGTACGACGTTATTCTTATCGACTGCCCGCCAACGTTAGGACTCCTATCTCTTAACGCGCTAGCAGCCGTTGATAAGGTAATTGTTCCCGTACAGAGCGAGTACTTGGCTCTGCATGGAGTACGACAGCTGCTCGATACCATCGATCAGGTGCGTAACGTATACAATCCGAACCTCATCGTTGGTGGCGTTCTTATATGTCTTCACGATAGCCGAAAGAAGTTGGCGCGAGCGGTCGCTGAAACCATCCGTGCGTATTTCGGACAGTTGGTGTTTACGACCGTTATTCGCGAGAATGTGGCTCTCGCGGAGGCTCCGGCTAAGGGACAAACGATCCTTGAGTACATGCCGAAGTCATCGGGTGCTGAAGATTACATTGCGTTAGCTGAGGAGGTTCTTAATGTCAAAGCGTAGCTTTTCGTTCGCCAACAATCCCTTGATGGCAGGCCCAGCTCTTGAGGAACGTTCAAGAGGGGGAATTCCGTACCGAGAGATCCCGGTATCCGCGATAGAGGCGGATCCTAATCAGCCCCGTCGTAGTTTCGATGAAGAGAAGCTACAGGAGCTTGCTGAGTCCATTAAGCTTTACGGAGTATTGAGTCCTATCCTTGTTCGGGCGGGTGCTCTTCCTGGGCGTTATACGATTATATCCGGTGAGCGCCGTTATCGCGCCTCACAGCTTGCAGGTTTGGCAGCTATTCCAGCGATAGTGAGTCAAGGAGAGGGTGAGGATAGTCGAACTCTCGCTATACAACTTGTCGAGAACCTGCAGCGTGACGATCTCTCTCCATTGGAGCGGGCTCAGGCTATTGGCGCCCTTCGCGATGGACATAGCCTCTCAATCCGAGAGATCGCCGAGAAGCTCAGCATCTCAAAGAGCGCCGTACAGCGAAGTCTTGAGATTCTTTCCCTTCCAGATGACCTGCTGAACGCCCTTCGTGAAGGGGCATCGGAGTCTAAGGTGCTCCTTGTCGCCAAGATTGAGGACCCTGCTGTTCGAGCTAGCTACTTAAAGGACATAGATGTTCTTACTCGGGCTCAGATCGGTCAGAGTGTGGAGGCTAAGCGGACCTCTCCGACAAGTGAGAACACGGATTCAAAGCTGGTAACGGCAGAAGACCAGCGTATCGCTGAGGAGATTCAACGAGCGCTTGGAATGAAGGTTCGGATGGTTCGGTCAAGTCCTCAGGCTGAAAGCGGGCGACTTACCATCGATTTCTACGGGGAAGGGGACCTTCAGATCCTTTTCCGCAAGCTCGTGTCTGAGGTGTAGCCTTGTCCCACCGTGGGACAGTTTTGGTAATATCGTGATTTGACCATAAATCGGGAGCCCAGAATGGTGTCCCACGGTGGGACAGTGAACAAGGCTCGACTCGGAATAGATTACCTAAATAACCTAACCCCCTGGAATGGCAGGGGAGGGTTCGCCCTTGAGGGCATAATCAGAGTTTTGAAGCGCCTAGGAGACCCTCAAGATAGCTATCCAACAGTTCATATAGCAGGAACGAACGGCAAAGGTTCCGTATCCTGTGCGATCGCTTCAATACTGGGTGCGGCAGGGTACCGGGTTGGGCTGAATACCTCTCCTCATCTGCAGCTATTCAACGAGCGAATCGTCATCGATGGTCTTCCTATCGACGACCAATCTTTAGGGGAATTCTGCTACGACATTCGAAGTGCCGCCTCCAAGGAACTCGTTGAATTGTCTTTCCATGAGGCAATAACAGCAGTCTCATTCCTTGCCTTCAGAGAGGTTGGGGTAGATTGGGGTGTTATAGAGGTTGGTCTTGGGGGTAGGCTCGATGCTTCTAATGTCATTTCACGACCCGCGGCAACGGCTATCGTGACCATTGATTACGATCACCAAGCAATTCTAGGTAATACCTTAGGAGAGATAGCCGCTGAGAAGGCTGGGATTATAAAGCCTGGAAGCCCGCTCATATCGGGATGTTTGCCTCTGGAGGCAGAACGAGTAGTAAACCGCAAAGCTGCCGTAACGAAACACTATCGATTCGCCACGGAGTACGGCGTAGCGCAAACTTCAGACCCTGGAGGTAGCACATTCGGGTATTGGGGTAAGGATTTCCCGATTTCACCCGTTGAAACATTTGATTTCACGTCTCCGCTACCCGGTATGCACCAAGGGCATAACCTCGCGGTAGCGGCAACAGTAGGGCTCGCCATCGGACTGACCTCCGATGTCGTTAAAAGGGGGCTTGAAGGTGTCCGTTGGCCTGGAAGATTGGAGCTCCTCGTTATAGACGGAGCTCCCATTCTAATGGATTGCGCTCACAATCAAGCTGGTATCCGAGCTTTTATCGAGTATCTTCTTCATCGTAATGAGGGTCGTATTGACCTGACATTTGGAGTGCTCGATACGAAGAACTGGAAGGAGATGATCGCCATGCTCGCGCCACATGTTAACCATTGGCGGTTAATCAAGCCGGACTCAGATAGGGCGCTTCCTCTTGAGCTTGTCTCTGCTCAGATAAAGCTATCGGGTTCTGACGTAAAAATTTCGGCATATGGGGGTGATTACGATGCCCTGGTTAGAGATCTGGTGCGCAACGGGGATGGCGAGACTCGATACGTCACTGGCTCCATGTATATGATCGGCAGGCTACGAAACACCTTGGGCGTACCCCCTAAGCCTCTGTGGAGCCCCATTCGCTAGAACAAAGTTTGGTTTTGTCGAGAGCTTTGATGCGGTGCTGCCGCACTTACAGCTCAAAACGCGTAGGCGACGCTCTCTCACTGTTTGATTCAAAGCCGTCGAAAGGTACAGATACGAGCCTCACCGGTAGGCGAGCTTCTGATGAGACCTCTTCATATTCAGAAGATGATCTGGAGCTACCATCTTTACAGTCCTCTCTCTCAAACGAGATAGGGACACCGGAATTATCAGCCGCTTGATTGTTCGACTTTCCATTGAGACGGTGCTTAAGTAACCTTCGCTTCTACAGGAGCTCAGAGAGTTAATTCGTGCGCCTCGCGTTTGAATTCAATGACGAAGCGACGAGAAAAGTAAGGGACGATTCTTCTCATGCCGACATCTGAGATTGTAACTTTGGCCATTCGGGAATGGCGTGAGCTCGTCAATCGAGAGCTCGTTACTTTGGGGAAAAGCTCGGCGCCTGATAGCAAGAGCCTTCAGGCCGCGACAACATACGTGTTGCATGGGCAAGGCAAACGTCTCCGCGCTTTATTAGCGTTTGCTGTTACGCAAGACATCTCAAGAGGCGAGGCAATTCAGGAGCCGCATTCGGGCAGGGCCGGAATCGGCCTGGAGATATTGCACGCGGCGTCCCTTGTTCACGATGATCTTCCAGCTCTCGACAATGATGATATGCGCCGTGGTCGTCCCGCATGTCATCGTCAATTTAACGAGGCTACCGCGATTCTCACCGGCGATTACCTTGTGGGGCTCGCTTTTTCGCTCATCACCACAGGAACACTTTCATCGATGCGGCAATTAAGAGTTCTGACGAGACTTGCCCGGGCGTGGAGCGATCTCTGCGTAGGACAACAGCTCGACATCGAACACCCAACGGCTCCCGCTACCATCCATCGTCTGATGGAACTCAAAACAGGGGCGCTTTTTGGCGCAGCCGCCGCGTGTGGAGCGATCTGCGCTGATTGTGATGATGAAGTCACCGCTCGTTTCGACGCTTGGGGCACTAAAGTTGGAGTGCTTTTTCAGCAACTGGATGACGTAGCTGATGGGGATGGGGCCGCCGCGGCGAGTTTCAATAGGGATGCGGAGGTGTCTGAGCTACTCTCTGAATTACGGTCTCTCTGGTCATCACCCCTGCCATTCACCGAGGCTGTGTATGGAATGATAGTCGGAGGAGCGCTGTAACCGGTATGACTTCTTCGACAGACATGAGCTTCCTTCAACTGATCTCGTCGGTACGAGAGGCGGGGTATCTATTGTTATCTATGTGGCCCGGGCAGCAAGGTCAGAAGGCTAATCTTTCTGTGACTCAGAAAGGGGATGGATCTCTCGTTTCGGCTGCCGATATGGCTTCAAACGACGTGCTTACCAAGGCGATTCGCTCTCTGTATCCGAGTGATTTCATCTTCTCAGAGGAGATCGCGAGCGATCCGGCGACCGTGCTCGCGTCGAAACGTGTGTGGATCATCGATCCCCTCGATGGCACGTCCGCTTTTCTTGAGGGGCGTGATGACTTCTCTGTGTTGGTTGGGCTCAGTGTCGATCATCGACCGGCCGCTGGGCTTCTGTTTCTTCCAGCCAGAAACCAAATGTTGAGCGCTGAGACAGGTAAGGGCGCTTTTCTTAATGGCGCACCGATCCGCGTTTCTGATGCTACCGAACCTCGCCCTCACCATGTGTATGTGCGTCGCTTCTCGTCAAAGGCACCGGAGTTAGAAAGTCCTATGATGGACTCGGGCCTTGCGCTTGCTAAGGTAGCGTGCGGCGAGTTGGATGGGGCGATGATCAAGATGACGACCCACCGTGAGTGGGACATCGCGGCTCCGATGGCCATCTTACGCGAGGCCGGTGCTACCGTTACCGACGAGCGTGGCCTCGAGATACCCCTAGGAACGGGGGGGATTAATTTCGAGTATTTCGTCGCTTCAAACGGCCGTGTTCATCAATCCCTGCTCGAAATAATTCCATAGGCGCTAATGATCTCAGCTGCTTAATGGGCCTGGGGACTCCTCCTAGCACTTTATACTCATGAAGCGGCAAGCACCCGTCGATGTAGCCCTATGTGAGGTAGTTCTGGCTATACAACCGGACATCGTATGGGAATCAAATATACGGAAGATCAAAAGTGCTTGATTACCGCCGCTCGAGAGGGACAGCTCGATGTGGTCAAAGAGCTGATGCGCAAAGGGCTCGATATCGACTGTGAGCTGAAATACGGCAGCAGCGCACTCATGATCGCGGCATCTCGGGGGCATAACGAGATCGTACGTCTGATGGCTTCGGCCGGAGCGAAGGTGAATCGCCGGAATAAGTTTGGAATCAGCGCGCTCTCTGAGGCGGCGGAGCGGGGGCACCACGTGGTTTTACGTACCCTCGTCGAGTTTGGGGCGGATGTTAACATGCTTCACAACAACGGCGGGACGGCTATCCTAGCGGCCGCCGGTCGTCGCGATCTGAAAACGGTGAAGGTTCTCTTAGAGCTAGGAGCGAATGTGGATATTGAGAACTTCGATGGGTGGAGCGCGAGAAAGTGGGCACTCTCCGCGTCTGACCCATCTTTCCTTGAGGCATTGGGGATCGTTAAACCCGAACATCACGATATCTCGCTCAAGGTACCGGGAAATACCGTGAAAGAGGAACCCAAAGAGCAGAAGGTTTCGGTCAGTCCGGTTGGACAGGCCTTTTGGACCGTATTTATGCGTGCCGCGGCATCTGGTGACATCGAAACGGTTAGACGTTTCATCGATGATGGCGTCGAGATAAACGGACAAAGTCCTAATGGAACCACCGCGCTCATGGCGGCTATTAAAAATGAGCGTTCCGATGTCGCCTGTGAACTTCTCGAATTAGGGGCTGACCTCGCGATCTGTGATCAAGACGGCTTTAACGCCGTGCAGTGGGCTCAGAAAAAGGGGCTGACTCCCTTCTTAGCGGTTCTTAAAGAGAGAGAGCGTGTTGGTGAGGTGCTCGAGGAGCCGAAGTCCGATACCACCCATGTCGTTCAGTAAGGGAGTTAAAACCTCCTAGTAGCCCAACATACCCCCCGCCGTGAACGTGCACCTGACCGTACACGAAACCCTTAGGTTTTTGTTCCGCTTCCGATTCCGCTTTGCCTCGCTTCCCGAGGCACCTGTTGACGAGAAGGGTCGCCCGGTCTGACATTTTATGTAAGACTAAAGCCCGCATCGCCATAGAACAGGGGTATCCATGGAAATCATCACCGAACTCTTCAACTTCATCCTTCACATCGATGTTCGTCTCGCTGAGCTGGCTCGAGATTACGGTGTCTGGGTCTACGGAATACTCTTCCTCATCGTTTTCTGTGAAACCGGTCTTGTGGTTACACCGTTTCTTCCTGGAGATTCCCTCCTTTTCGCGGCTGGCGCTCTGGCTGGTGGGGCTTTGGCGGTGGATGGGGTCAGCACGGCGGGCATGTATAACGTGCACCTGTTGGCCGTTCTTCTCTTTATCGCCGCTGTCGTTGGTGACGCTGTGAACTACATGATCGGACGAAGAATCGGTCCGGCTGTGTTCGAAAAGAAGAATTCCCGAGTATTTAAGGCCGAATACCTCGCTCGTACTCAGAGATTCTTCGAAAAGTACGGCTCTAAAACCATCGTGCTCGCCCGATTCGTGCCTATCGTCAGGACCTTCGCCCCCTTCCTGGCAGGGGTCGGCTCAATGTCCTACCCAAAATTCGCTTTCTATAACGTAACTGGCGCATTTGTTTGGGTCTCCTCCTTCACGTATGCGGGGTATTTCTTCGGATCGACCCCCATAGTTCAGAAAAACTTCAAGCTTGTTATCCTCGCAATCATCATAATCTCCATTATGCCGGCGGTGGTCGAAGTGGTTAAAGCTCGCCGAGAGGCTCGTTCCAACGCGTAGGGAGCGGTTTCCTTAGCTTGTAGCGGACCTACCGGTGTACTCTACAGAGAGTGGGTGTATTCGACTGCACAAGGCGGACAGGAGCGTGAAACGGTTTGGTTA
This sequence comes from Pseudomonadota bacterium, assembly GCA_027486155.1. GTDB lineage: Bacteria > Bdellovibrionota_C > UBA2361 > UBA2361 > OMII01 > OMII01. The sequence continues at coordinate 9,727 of JAIXPR010000216.1, forward strand.
CATAGGTGGGGTTTTTGTAGCGCTCTTTCTGTGGGGGAACACACCGATGGGCGCGTTTGGCGAAGACGCTGCCCGTTACATCGTCCGTTTTAAGGCCCCATCGTCCGCCACCGTCACCAGCAAGGCGTTCTCGAATCGGCCGCTGGCCA
>JAIXPR010000398.1 GCA_027486155.1 Pseudomonadota bacterium
CAACCTTTGCGTAAGAGTGATGGAACCTTCGTCACGGCGATCGATACCGCGGTCGAGGAGCGATTCATCAAGGCGCTTCGAGAGGCCCTCCCTGACATCCCGATCCTCGGCGAAGAGGAAGCGTCGCACTCTCCGATCGAAGCTCGGGATGGTGCCTATGACTACTACGCATCCTTCATGAACGCGCCACGTCAGATCGTTATCGATCCGATCGATGGCACGAGAAACTTCGTTGAGGGGAAGCGCGAGTTCTGTATCGCCGCGGCGCTTACTCGCGCCGTAGGTGAAGGAATCTGGCCGGTCGCGGGCGTGGTAGCAATCCCCGTTGAGGGGATTATGTTCTGGACAGATGGCCCTGCGGTGTATCGTGAAAACCTCACCACGGGAGGGGTTGAGCGTTTCTCGCAAAGGCTCTCTTCGGCTCCGCGAGTATCCGCGAATTCAGCCGACCGCTCCTGGCTGGTGGCTAACGGCTTCGAGATACAACTGCCGTGGGTTTCGAGTGGCTCCTCGGTTCATGACTTTTTAGGAACGGCCATCGGAGAGCTCTGTGGGTCGTTGGTTGGAAAACAACGGCTGTGGGATCTCATGGCTCCCCTGGCGATAGCGGAGCGATTAGGGTGTGAGCTGCGCGATCTTCTCTCGGGTGAGGTGGTAACCTGCATCGGTCCCCGTGACCTCAGTGCAGATATTGCGGGTCGGCCGTGGGGGATTGAGCGCAAGATGGTACTCCTTCCTAAGGGGGTAGAGGTCGGAGCTCTCTTTGGCCGTCGCTAACCTTATTTCGCTCTCGTGTGTGGAAGGGTTTTGTGCTTGGGTAGTACTGTGTCACTCGTCGCCTCTCCGCTATCTTATTCTCCCCTTCGGTGCCCTCTCTGTCACGGGGATCGGCTAGCGGTCTATCATACCGCAACCCAAGGCGTTCCGTGGCGTCTCTATAGCCCTGACACCTTAGTCGGAGAGGGGTTGCGTTTCTTTCGATGTAAGGAGTGCGCGCTCGTCGTAAAAGACCCTGCGGTGCGCGCGACGCCCCGGCAGGAGCGCGCGCACTACGAGAAGCATAACAATGACCTCGCCGACTCTGGATATCGGGAGCATCTGCTGAGACTTATATCCCCGATGCTTCCGTTTCTCGTGGCTGGCGCCGAAGGTCTCGACTACGGATGCGGCCCAGCGCTCTCAATCGAACCGCTGATGACTGAGCGTGGTATGCGATGCGCTTCGTACGATCCTCTCTTTTTTCCATCGGATGAAATGGTAACGCTCGACAGGTATGATTTTATCACCTGTTGCGAGGTGTCGGAGCATTTTAAGGATCCTCGGCGCGAGTATGAGCGTCTGCGCGGTATGCTGAAGCGAGGTGGAATACTTGGTGTGATGACACGGCTCGTCCCTGAGAGCTTTGAATCGTGGTGGTATCATCGGGATCCGACTCACGTTGTCTTTTACTCAGAGGCTACCCTCTCTTGGATAGGGACTCATTTCGGATTTACCATCCTTGAGCAACGGGGAGATGTGGCCGTGTTGCGCCGGGAGTAGCGCATATTCCGGCCTGTACCGATGGGGGGCTTCACGGTAGGCTCCTCCCATGCCCAAGAATCTTCCTACACGGTACGCAGTGAGCGATCTCCCACTTAACGGGGGCGTTGCCTATCACCTCGGTATCACCGCCGAGCACCTTGCGCCCGCCATCGTTCTCGTCGGTGATCCTGAGCGAGTTGACCTCATCGCGGAGCGATTTTTTGAGTCCACCGAAATGCGCGTCTCTCATCGGGGGTTGACGACCTGCACCGGTATTGTTCGAGACACCAAGCAGCGGGTCACCGTTACGACGACCGGAATGGGCGCGCCCTCGACGGAGATCGTGCTCAATGAACTAGCGGCTCTCGCGGAGGTCGATACCACCACCCTGACGCGGATCTCCGAACGGGCGGCTTCTTTGACCCTGATCCGCGTTGGAACGGCGGGTGCTCTGCAGCGAACTACGACGCTTGGCACCTCTATTATCTCCTCGCACGCTGTAGGCGTCGATAGCACCGCCTGGTTCTATGGAAATGGTGTAACGACGGATCCTGTTGCTTTGGATTTTGCGCGTTTCGTTGATAGGCAGCTTGACCTGGCCCTCGAGGGCGGAGATCCCGCGCGGGGAAAGATTCACGCCTATGGGGCGATAGCGGACGGGGAGGTTGTTGCCGCGCTCCGAGACGCCGCCCAGGAACTTGGAGTTGACCACTCTGTTGGCGCTACCTTCACCGCGAGCGGATTTTTCGCCCCGCAAGGTCGGGATGTGAGTCGTCTCGCCCCATCGATTCCCGACCTTGATAGATGTATCGCGCGGGATCCCCGTTTTTTGAACATGGATATGGAGACCGCGTTCGTTCTTCACTTCTGTGGTGCCTTAGGGTATCGAGCGGGCGCGATATGCGTCGCCGCCGCAAACCGGGAACTTGATACCTTCGCGACCGATATCGGCGCTCATGTTGGAGATGCTGTTCGGGTCGCGCTGAGCGCTCTGGCGAAGATGAACCCTCGAATGCGCTAGTGTCACCGAAATAAAGCTCCTTGCTTTATTTCCCCTTGCGATAAGGAGGTCCTGATTCCTACAATCCACATACATTACTTCGTGGGGGAGCGTATGAAGGCAGAACGGCGATTTCTAGTGTCATGGATCATGGGGCTATTCTCCTTGGTGGGCATGTCGCCAGACGCTCATGGCTGCACGTCTATCTTGGTTCCGACGCAAGATGGTGGATATGTGTATGGCCGAACGCTTGAATTCGCGTTCAGCTTGGATTCGGACGTGATCGTTATTCCTCGTGGCTACCGACTTCAGGGAACTGGTCCAGATGGGAAGGAGGGGAGTGGGCTCTCCTATACTTCGAAGTACGCTGTTGTCGGTCTTAACGGGTTGAAGCTTCCGATCG
>JAIXPR010000241.1 GCA_027486155.1 Pseudomonadota bacterium
CCAAAGCGGGCGCTCTCACCATCTCCTCTCGCGTCGAACCCAAGGCATCGGCCGACGATATCGCTGAAGCCTTCGCCACATGGCTTCAAACCGATGAGGGGTGGGGAAAGATACGGTTCAGCGACGCGAGCCTCGCCTTCATCTCGCGCGTGCGGTGGGCTCGTGAACGACAGGGGGACGCTCAGACGCTTCCCGATCTCTCAGACGAGGCGCTTCGTAGCTCAATCACCGATTGGCTCCTGCCATTCCTGCCGCAACCGCCCTCGCTCAAATCGCTCACTGAGCATGTCGTGCATAAGGCGCTCGAATCGAGCGTGCCGTGGTCGCTCAAAAAGGAATTAGACGAGATCGCGCCCGCCACGATTACGATTCCCACCGGTCGAGCGCGCCCACTTGATTACAGCGCAGGATCCTCGCCCCGTTTCGAGGCCCGCATTCAAGACCTCTTCGGTATGGTCGATACTCCACGCATCGGTCGGTATCGGGTACCCGCCACCATTCACCTTCTCTCTCCCGCGCACCGCCCAGTTCAGGTAACCCAGGACCTGGCGAACTTTTGGCGGGTCGGATACCCGGAGGTCCGCAAGGAGCTCCGAGGGCGATACCCAAAGCACAAGTGGCCGGAGGACCCCTTGGGGGGCTCGATTTGGTTAGGGGAGCGAGGCAAAGATCGCTGACGACGACGTTTACCGTATTACGTAAACCGATAGCCGTAGACGATTCTCGTCTAATGTCCCACGTAGGCGTCAACGTCACCGATTATCGCAATCAAAAACTTCTGTCCGGAAGTTAAAGCAACGCGGACGCCGCCGTTCACCGTACAACGTAAACCGATAGCCGTAGACGGTTTTCGCCTCACGACCCACGTAGGCGTCAACGTCAGCGGTCCCTTCGCTTGAAACTTCCTGGCCCGAGCCCTATTCAGAGCCTCCGTAATTATCGGTTGGAGACTGAGTCATTGAAAGGTATAGTCAGAGGGCCTTGCCGGCCATGTGGTCGATACCCGAAGCACAAATGGCCGGAAGAACCCTTGGGGGGCTCGATTTGGTAAGGGGAGCGAGGCAAAGATCGCTGACGACGACGTTTACCGTATTACGTAAACCGATAGCCGTAGACGGTTCTCGTCTAATGTCCCACGTAGGCGTCAACGTCACCGATTATCGCAATCAAAAACTTCTGTCCGGACAGTTCTGTCCAGACAGTAAAGCAACAACGTATGTAAAGACACCAAGTATGAAAGCCGCCATCAAAGTTTTCCACCGTCCCTCCAACCTCCAACGTTCTGTCATATCGTCGATGCTCACCGCAAGCGCGCTCATTTCTGGGTGCGGGGGCATCAAGTTTTATCCAGGCGAAGAGCGCGCCGATAGCGAGATCGGTAGACTCCTCTTTAACTCCGAAGGGGCGTCGATGAACGTGGTAACATTGGATGGCGTTCAGCACCCTCACCCTGGCCGCACCCTTGAGATCATTCCCGGCCCCCACACCTTGGTCGTCAAGTATGCTCAAACGTTCACCGATACGGGAGACCCACTTCACGGCAACCCTTCCGGCAAAACGGCTCCCCTAACACGATACGGAACGTGCTCGATCCGATTCACCATTGAAGCTGCACAGGAATTGTTCGTTTTTGTTGACGCGGTCGCCGACGCGGGACTCACAACCTCAGCCCCGCCGATGATCACCCTGCGACAGACCGGATACGAGCAGCCGGCGCTCTTCCAGGAGCGGTGCAAGGAAGAGAGCAAGGCGCGACTCAAAGGAGTCTAACTCTTCCGATTACCTCCTACTCCCCGCCAGCTACCCTAAGGGCCCCAGCCACTCCGAGGGGCTCCATGCGCGACACGATAACCTTGTCGATACGATTGTTATCCATATCCACGACTTCGAATGCATAACCGAAGGCCTCAAAACGTTCCCCCTCTTTGGGAACGTAGCCAAGCGTGGTCATGACAAATCCCCCGAGAGAGTGAAACTCAGCCCCATTGAAAGGGGTTTCATCAGCGATTCCCAGAAACTCAAAGACCTCACGAACATCGCTACCGGCATCCACAAGATAGGACCCATCCTCACGCCGCACTATCGAACGATCCTCTCGAGAGGCGGACTCCCCCATCTCGCCAACGATAACTTGGAGGACGTCGTATACAGTAACGATACCGGAAAGACCTCCGTATTCGTCACGAACAACCGCGAAACGAGCGCCACTCTCGCGAAACAGCTCCAAGAGTTTGAGCGCGCTCATAGAGAGCGGAACCTCAAGGGGCTCTACCAAAAGGTCATCGATACCACCCGGAAATCGATCGCGGCGGGCTCTGAGTTCAACAAGACCGTTCAGGCACACGATCCCGAGAACATCATCCTCAGACGCGCCTCGCACGGGAAACCAGGAGTGGCCTGACGCCGCGGCCTGAACAAGAAGATCATCAATGTGATCGCTCTTCTCAAGAAATACGACGTCCGCGCGCGGTGTCATCAGCGTTGCCAGCGGCTTATCATCAAGTTTGAATACTCGATTAATAATTTCTCGCTCCCCTGGCTCAATCACGCCAGCACGCTGCCCCTCGTCGACCAGGTCCCGAATATCCTCCTCCACATCTTCGTCGGATACCTTCTCGGGAGCGACCGGTCCAAGGATCCGACTCACCAGAGCGTTTGCGATAGAGGCGCAGGGACGAACGAGCGAAACAAGGAACGACACCAAGGGGGCGAGGAAGCGACCGACCGCCTCGGGATACCGGCTAGCAACCTGAGAGGGAAGAAGGTCGCCGAAGACAACCAACACGAAGGCAAGAGCGCTTATGACCATTAGGTATGAGAGGGGTCGGGAACCTCCAACGAGCTCAGCAACGGGATTAACGAGACTATCTCCCGCTATGAGGGTCGCCGCGACCACACTAAGCGCCACAACCACACGAGTCCCCGCTACTACGGTCTCAAAGCGCTCCATGAGACTGATCGCGGCAGCAGCACCGACCGACCGCCTCGAGACCTCGGCCTCCAGGCGATTTCGCCGAGCATTCGTGAGCGCTACGTGGGCTGCGTTGCACACCCCAACCATCC
>JAIXPR010000354.1 GCA_027486155.1 Pseudomonadota bacterium
ATGTGAAGGTCGATACGCTCTCTCCAAAAGAGCTCGCCGAAATGCAGAAGGCGCTCGCGCAGCGTCAGATGCAGATGACTCCCCACGCCATCGACACCGTACTCGAACAAACGGTTGCCCGATCGAACGATCAACGCCAAGAGCAGCAACTCTACGCCTCTACGTGGGGTGGCTTCGCCGGTGTCGTCGCTGCCCTCGTTAAGGTCTCCGATTACGAGCGCGACCAGTCACGGCGGAAGGCTCTTGAGGCGATTCAAACTGAGATGTTCGAGCTTTTGGCTAAGGAGAAGAAGAGAGACGCGCTTCGCGGCTCCCCATTCTTCAAGCAACTCGTGTCCATTCTGGGACCGGACACCGCTGAGTCGATAACACAGAAGCTCGAAGCCGCTGGGTCAAGCGGAGCCAGCGGTTTGCAGTCTAATCAAGCAGCGCTCGCTCAAGCGGCAAAGGATATCGCGGCGCTCCTTGATAAAAATCGAGCGGTGCTCGGCCTCGGGGTCACTGGCGAGGCGCTCGCTAAGACGCTTGAGCGCGAGATGGCCGGAGCGATGGCGATAATTCCAAAGAGTTCTCCACAACTCTCAGTAGTCAAGCAATCGGACACCCTCGCCACGCAAACGCATGAGCAGATGAAGAGCCTCGAACGGGGAGATGAGCGCTTGGCGAAACTCCAGACGCTCCGAAGTGAACTCGGGCCTGAGAAGTTCTCGGCGCTGATCGACGCCTACGACAAGAAGCACGGCGTACCACTTGTTACGCATATCGCGAATCTTTCAACCACGAATCCATCACTCCAAGGGCAGATGCGGCACGAGACGCTCGCGCTTCTTTCCCCCGAACAGAGACAGCGTGTGGCCGATTTCGGACGAGCTGAATACGCGCAGACGATGGCGCTCCTTGATGCGCAGCGAGAAGCGGTGCGAGACGCTGTGAGCCCTGTAACCCAGGAGATACGCGCGACCGAAAAGACCCTCGCGACCGAAATTGGGAAGCCTGAACTTGCCACCCTTCCTGAGGGGGAGATACGGGCAAAGCTCTTAGAGGCGCTCTCGAGTCGCCTCCCTGAGCTTAAAGGGATGTCTTGGGAAGCGAGCTATCTTCGCCTTAAAGAGGTCGCTGGTCAGACGAACGACGAGAGTCTCGCTACCGCGCTCCGCTCCATTAACGGTGGTACGGATGCGCAGGACCCATCCGCTCTTCGTGAATACATTGCTCGGGCAACCCTGCAGATGCAGAAGTTGGCAACACTCGACCAACAGCTTGAAGGGTACAAGAGCCTTCTCTCCACTACCGAGACGAGCGATGAGGGACGCCTTCGAAAGTACTATTCACTCGCCTACGGCGCTGACGTGACCACGCGTGACGCAACGTACGAAGCTACGAAGAAAGCCGCGGGCGCGTACATCGATACCCTGCATCACCGTATCAGCGATCCCTCGCTCGGCGTCGAGGAGCGCGCGACCCTGATTCGCGAGCGGGACGCGATTGAATTTTCTTTGGCGAAGAAGCTCGCGGCTGATGCCCTGCACGGAGGGGAGAAGCCGAACGCGCAGCTTGCGCTTGGGATTCTCAACAATTTCGCCGTAAGCTACGGAGATACGCCGGCCCGAAGAGGTGACGCATATCGAAGCGCCTGCGAGCATCTTATTACCTCTATCGAGAGCGCTCAGTCGCTTCACCAGGAGTGGATGGGGCTTGACGTGGCGCAATTCCGGCTCGTTGACGTGAATGGCCCAAAGGTAACCGGCACGGTTTCGTGCCTGACTGGGAAAGCGGTTGGAAATCAAGAGTTAGACCTTCGGCAGCGTTTCAGTGAGCTGGGCGGGACGACCCCGAAGGCTGGGGCGTCGGATGACGCTCTTCAGAAATTCATCGCTCAGGTCGCCAAGGGTGAACAAGGGAAGGGGCAGGCGTCCAACGCGACCCACCAAGACGTGCTTAAGGCGCAACGGGAGGCGGCCGTCTCGACCAACTTCTTCGCCCATATCCTCGATGGGGAGGTTCCCTATAGGTCGGTTCAGGCCCCGTCGTTATCGTTGGAGGACTCGTACGGCACCGCCAAGGCCCTCGCTACGCACGACCGAATCGCCACGGTAACAAGAACGCTTGATGAGGTAAGCGAGAAGCTACCACGGGAGTTGAGGGATCTTGAGGCGCAGGCATCATCTTCGTTCCTCGCCACATCAATGCAACGGGCTGTGGCCGAGGGGCTCGGTAGTGAGACGTGTGCAAAGCTTGGCGTTGCGAGTGGCGCCGAGGGTGTTTCGAAGGTTCTCAGCGAGCTCGATCCTCGAAAGGGTGTTACCCTCGACGCCAGTCTCTCAAAGATTGAGAAACTTCTCGGAGCCCTGACCGAGGATGAGCATAAAGAGTTCCTCCGCTTTTTTGAGACGACTACGAAACGTTCTGTTGGACAGGTGCTCACCGCCAATCTTCCCACCGAACAGGGACGTCAAGAGATACTGCTGCGGCTCGCCGGCTCGCGGTCGTTACAGTCTCGAGACCTGCAACGCTTCTACGGCGAGCCCGTACCGAACGACCTCAAGGCTCGTGTTGAGACGCTTTCCCGGGCTATGCGGGCCGATGCGCAGCGAACGCCACTAAAAACGGCCGAGGTGGAGCAAGCGGCGAGGGCGTCAGCTGCGCAGTACGGCACTCTGCGCGAAGCTGCGATGGTGGCTATGCGCCAGGGGGACGTCGCGCTCCTCGGAGAGATCACTGAAAAGATGAAGGCTACCGAGGCTCGACTGAGCGGCACCATCGCTAAATCGATCGCTCAGACGGACGCTAGCTATCTCGCTCGAACAGGGGGGCGTGAATATCTTCAGGCTCTCCAGGAGAACGCACTTCAAGAGGAGTATAGTAAGCATACGGCGGGTCGCACCACCGTTGCGGCTCTCGCTAAGGATGTCGCAGGGCTCCTTCGCTCTGAGACGCCAAAGATCGATGCGGCGTTTAATCGGGTTCGCCAAGCAAACCTGAGTGAGGAGCAGACCCTCCTCCTTCGTGCCATCTACAGCCAGGAGTCGAAACGGCGATCTCCAGAGCTTGAGCAGCGAACCCTCACTGGAGCTCTGCAGAGGGACCTTCAAGCTACCAACTCTCCAGGCACGGAGGAGAGGGAACGGGTAGCATTGCTCGTCAAAGGAGGGACCGAGGCGCTCCGAGAGGTCGATAAGAGAACCCTCGCCATCGCTGAGCGCGAGCAGAACGAGAAGCGACAACTCGAGACCCTCTCCAACCTACGAGCAACGGGTCAATACGGTGCGATGAAGGAACAGCTCTCTACCATGAAGCTGACCCCCGCAGCCCAAGAGTACCGAAAGGCCGTTGAGTCGGGGGACACGGCTAAGGCCGATGCCGCCGATCTCTCTATCAAAGCGAAGAACGGTGACGTCAAGCCAAGCGAAGTTGCCGCCTTCTTGAAGGATAAGAGCCCAGAGGATGTCGCTCGAGTTACGAAAGAGTATCCAACCCTGACTCAGGATCTTGCTAAAGCGAACCCATTCTTCAACGAGGAATCTACCAAGCAGCTCATGAGCAATGTCGCCGCGGAACGGCAGCGCGCGCTTGAGCAGGCGATGCTCAAATCCCTGACGAGCCCCGAGGACTTCGCGGCGTGGCTCAAGGTTGAACCTGTCCCTATGCGGCGCTCGGAAATGCTGATCAACCTTGAGGAGCTCCTTGAGAAGCAGAACCCCAAGCCGACCTTTGTTGCTAACGGCGAGTCCAAGATAGTTCAGTACGTCCGCGCTCAGAAAACGGATCTTCGCGAGATCGATGCAGAGCTTATCAAATCGATCATTCACGAAACCCGTGGATTGAAGCAGTCGTCGAGTAGCGCGACCCTGGAGCACCTCAAGGCGCTACGAGAGCAGGCGATAGCGCAACTCACTGAGTTTGACCTCTTCGGAAAGCCACGGTTAGACAGGTTCAAGGCCGCGCAGGAGAACCTCGCCGGTAAGCAGGGGATAAGCGACTGGATCGCGAAGGAGCAGGGTCAGCGGGTAGGTTGGTGGTCGGGGCATATTCTCGATACCTCGCGAGACCTGACTCGCGCTCGTATTTCGGAACAGAAAGAATTGATCTCGACGATGACGAAGGGTGTCGCTGATATCGAGTCGAGCCGTGAGCTAATTCGCTACGGTTTTGCGCTGATGGCCAAGGACGTTATGGGCGAGGTGGATCGAGGACTCTCACCTGAGACGACGCAGAGCGTGTCGGCGCTCCTTCAGACACGGGACACGAAGGTTACTTGGAGAATTACTGACGAAGCGCGGGAGAGGGAGTGGATCGCGACAGTCAAGCAAGCTGAGCAACGACTTGAGCGGAAGGATACTGCAACGGGGTTTGTGATGGCGGTCGGTAAGATCGGCAGTGTGATCGCTGCCACCGCAATTGCTGGCCCGGCCGGCTTGGCTTGGGGGCTTGCCGCCGGATTTGGGGCCGCAACAGCGTGGAACGTCGGTGATAAGATCTACCGCGCCAAGGTACTCAAGGAGGACCCTGGCGCGCTCCTTCGAGAGGGATCAAAGGAGGCCGCCTGGGATGCGGTCTCCATAGTCGGCACAGGTCTTGTTTTTGCCAAGGTCTTGAAGCCAGTGTTGAAGTTTAGCGCCCCCGAGAGAGCGATGAAAGAAGCCGCGGGGAGATTAGCGAAAGAGGGGTTAAAAAAAGCCCCCAAAGAGGTTGTCCTTCGCGCTCCCCGCGACGTAACGAGAGAGATCGGCAAAGGTCGGGTACTTTCGGCTCAAGAGCTGGCGATGAAGGAGACTCCTAAGGTTCTTAAACTGGGGGGTGAACGCATTCGCGACTTGTATGCTAAGGAAGGGGTCAACTGGGTACAAGTTGAAGTGATGAAGAGAACAACCTCGATAACCCTGCCGCCCGACCAAACCTCAGAGCCGGAGAAGAAGAAACCGGAAGCTCTGAAGGCGCTCGACGAGGACCCAGCGAAGCGGCAAAAGCTTGTCGATCCTACCTTTCATGGAGATCCCGCTGCTAAGAAGCCAAGCGATGATCTTCCCGATCTCGCCCTCACGAAAAAGCCCGTTGGGGATGAACGCGTGGTTCAGCAGTCGCACGCCATCGCGGTGACTATCCCTGTTAATCCCGTCCTCCTGGCGGAGATCAAGGAGAAGGTCGCTTCCCATCCGAATAGTGAGGCCAACCGTTCATTGACCGAGTTGCAGTCGGCGCTCTCTCAGCCCTCCGTGCGAGACGCTGAAGGAGTTCGAGCCCTTCAGGAGCTACGGGACCATCTTAAAGATCTCGTTATCTTTCCGGAGCTCGTTTCCGCTCTCGACAAATTACTCAGTGGCCCAAGCCCATTCATCAAGTTTCTTTCTGACGGATCGAGCGGGGATGAGAACCGTCCACCTTACAAACCGCCGCCGAATGACGGTGCGCCTCCCCCTTCGCAGCCGCCGCCACCTCACAAACCGCCGCCAGGGGATGGCGGTGGTGGGATGCCTGGTCCCGCGTTAGTTATCGCCTCCGCCCCTCGGGGTGACGCAAACGGAAACGGCGAACAGCGCGGAATCGGGAATGCCTACGAGCGGGCCCAAGCCGCCGCAGTCGAGGAGCCTGTGTCGATAGCGAATCTCGCTGCCTCAACACTTGCGACCGGCGTCTCGCGCGCCGAGCAGCAAGCCGCCGTGATGCACGACGCCCTTCAGCGGGCTACCGCCCATCAAGCCGAGGAAGCTCGCCTGATACCAACACCCCAGCACCACGGTGTAGTATCTACCACTGCCCACACGCAGAGTAGCGAGCTGGCCGCGATGGCGAAGAGAAGCGCTCAGCCAGCGGAAGAAGCCCTCCCGATACCGAAACGAGTAGAGGAGGAACGTTTGCAGCGCGCATCCTCTGGGGATGAGCTCGTAACGGCGCATGCACGCAAGCACAAAAAGCCCCTCGATGAATCGATGACCGAGCAGGTAGTGTCGCTTGTGAATGATTCAAAGGCGGAGCGACGTGCTTCGCGCTCCGTCTCTGAGAAGGTGGTGGCCGATGGAACGGTAGAGATCAAGGGCGCCGCGCGAGGGGAGAAGGTCTCAGACAAAGATACTCCGAACGCGAAGCAGCTCTCCACGGCGGCCACCTCAAACGCCCAGACGGAGAAGCGGCTTGCTCAGGAGCAAGGGATCACGAAGGAGCTCTCTCTTTCGAAGGATGGCTCCTCGGTCCCTGGGTCCATCTCGACGAAGAGGTCCGCTGTACCCGCTGAAAGCGCCTCCAGCCACACAGAGATAGCCCGTAAGGAGGCAACGATTGAACGGGGGGATGCACGATCGACGGTGGTGCTCGAGGCCAGGCATGGCGCGAGTGATGAAATGAAACGGGCTGCTTCGCGTGATGAAATAGTTGAACTCTCGCAGCGCCCACAATCGAAGGTTCAGGCAGGGTTCGTATCGTCTCATGGCGCAGGCGACATCGGGACACCTCAGACAGCTCCCTCCGAAGGATCGCTTCGCGAAGATACCCACGTTGCGCCATCGGTCGCCGGGGTGACGGTGTCCGATCCGCGTGGTGTGGTGACGCGCCCTGCGGCTACGGAGATGGCGGCCTCGTCAGATGGCGAGGATAGCGCTTTAGAGTCTACACCTACCGCCCGCGCTCGAAGCTCGAAGAAGCGAGATAACGCGCGGATGCGAAACCTCCTCTTGCAGCAGCTTATGGCGCAGCACGCAAACACGGTACAACGCGAGAAGATTCTGAAAGCTCTCATCTCCCTCGGCATATCGGAGGTCGAGTACCGCAAGCTTCTCGTCCAGTTGGGCGAGATGGAGGTAGCTCGAAAGGCGGAGCAGGCCGCGACGACGGTGAAGGCTGTTGAGCCGATAGCCGTTGCTGTTGAGGTTCCGGCTATGAAGCAACCACTCGCCGAACCGAGCGCTCAGAGACCTGAAAAGCCAGCGGTTGACCCGGCTACGACCTCGCGAGCTGCCCTCTACAAGCGGCTCAAGCAGGATGCCTCGGCTTCCCGAAAGTAGGGCCCTCGCAATTACCGCCGGTAACCTACTGGATACAGGTCCAGGTCTGAAGGTTTTGGTCTGCCCATGCCTCTCTTTTCAACTTATAAAATCGGGACGTTATCCCGATACATCCAAATGGATAGAGGGAAGGGGAGCTTGGTTAAGGACTCAGGGAACAACGATACGTCGGTATCCGACTTTTGCATCTTGAATGGGCGCGCTGACGCACGGCTGAGCGATGTCGAGCGGCTGACGATGCTTGGAGGGGCTGGCCTCGATCGCCTCGTGCAACGGCTTGCCAAAAGCCTTGAGTCGGTCACGCTCGATGCTTTCGCTCCGGGGCTTCAACTCTCATCTCTTCAGCAGCAGTATGAGCGTCTCATCTCGCTTCGAAATACCGGCGCTCTCGAACGACTCTTTCAGCGGGATAAATCTCAGATCGATCCGGCGGTAGTTCCGATCCACGGCTTTCCCCTCGGTGGGGTCTATGACCTTGAGTTTCACTCAACTTTTCCGGGGGAAGGCTGGTCACACGATTCTGAGTACGCGGCCCTGGTCCAAAATCAGGTCTCTTACGTCAGACTCTGGGAGCACTCCGATCGAAATCCGGAGCGTAGAACGATCGTCGCCATCCATGGGTGGACGATGGGCGACCAGCGGGTCAACTCACTCGCGTTCATGCCGGGGCTCTTCTTCTCCCTCGGGTGTAACGTCGCGATCGTAGAGCTTCCCTTTCATGGCCGTCGGCGTCCGAACTCTATCTCAGCCGAGGCGCCTCTCTTTCCGAGCGCCGACCCGATTCGTACCTGTGTCGCCATGGCGCATGCGGTGCACGACCTCCGAGTTCTCGCTACATTCTTAGAGTCCCGCGGTCATGGGAATATCTCTTGCATGGGGATGAGCCTTGGAGCCTACGTCGGGCTCCTGTGGTGCTCGCTCGACAAGCTCTCGCGCGCGGTATTTATGGTTCCGCTCGTGTCGATGGGCGATATGGCGTGGGAGTTGGTTCGTCTGAAGCATAAAGACGACCGAGATATTCCCCGGGGGATGACCAAGTCGTTCTTGCGCGACATCTTCTCAGACCATTATCCTCTTGGAGGGAGCCCAGCTACCCATGAGGAATCGATACTCGTCGTTGGCGGGAGGGGCGACCATCTCGTGCCTCGCAATCAGATATCGCTCCTACGGGAGCGATGGCCCCACGCTAAGGTTGTATGGGCCGCCGGTGGACATGGGGCGCCCGCCACCAAAGGTGAATGTTTTGACGCTGTTCGTTCGTTCTTATTAAAAGAGGAATAAGGTTTTATGTCGCAAGGTTCTGACTCACGTAACGATGGCGGTATCGCTAAAGGACTCTTTCTTGGCGAGATCCGCGACCACCACCTCTTTCCCTTTCCCTCGATACAAGCCGATGAGCAAGAGACCCTAAAGATGGTGATCGAGTCGATCGATCGCTTCATGGGCGGCAAGGAGAAGGAGTTTCGTCAGTACGACGAAGAGGGTGTGCAGCCTCCTGAGTATGTTGAGGAGTTAAAAGCGCTCGGATTGTTCTCGCTCATCATCCCGAACGAGTACGAAGGGCTTGGGCTCTCCAATTCCGGCTATTCCCGCGTATTGCAGCAAACGAGTCGGTATGACGCGTCGACATCACTGACGATCGGGGCGCATAGCTCAATCGGATTAAAGGCGCTTCTGCTCTTTGGAACCGATGAGCAGAAAGCGAAGTACCTTCCCCGTCTCGCCACGGGTGAGATGATCGCCGCGTTCTGCCTTACCGAATCAGGCTCAGGCTCAGATGCCGCCTCGATTAAAACTCGGGCGACCAAAAACGCGGATGGTACATGGTCCCTCTCTGGTGAAAAGATCTGGATTACGAACGGTGGTACGGCGGATTTCTTCACAGTGTTCGCCGCGACGGACACTGACGATGGAAAGATCACCGCTTTTATCGTCGAGCGCTCGTTCGCTGGGGTATCTTCAGGACCGAAAGAGGACAAGATGGGTATTCGCGCATCGTGCACGACAACCGTCCGCTTCGATAACGTCACGGTCCCAATCGAGTGCGTGCTCGGGGAGGTAGGTAAAGGTTTTAAGGTCGCGATGGCGGTGCTTAACAATGGCCGAACCGGTCTCGGTGGCGGGTGCGTAGGTGCGATGAAGCGGTTGATTGAGCACTCAGTTGCCCAAGCTACCCAGCGCAAGCAATTCGGAAAGAGCATCTCTGAGTTTCAG
>JAIXPR010000172.1 GCA_027486155.1 Pseudomonadota bacterium
GGGGGCGACGATTGCTGGTAGCAGGCCTCTTCCTCGTGCTCTTTCTCGCGCAGACCTCGATCTTCGCCACAAACTACTGGGCGGCGCGTTTTGTGATCGTGCTGCTTGGCGCGTTTGCGCTCCTGTGGGCCGCTCGGGCCGAGAAGAATCCGGTGGTCGTTGCTCTCATGGTGCTGCTTGGGGTGTATGCCGAATACCGACATGTGCAGTCATATCATGGGGAATATAGGCCGTATGCGGTTGAGCGTGAGCACATGCGTGACGCCGCTCCATATTTTAAGGAGGGAGAGTTCTTTTGGGTGATCTCCACGGCGCTTACCAACGACGCGGTGTGGACAGGAAAACTTGGTCAGTTCCGATTCGAGTATACCATCTGTCCGAAGGATGGTGACTGGAACTCACACTTGAAGAAGCTGGCTGAGCGGTCGAGATGGATCATCGTCCCCGCAAATGGAAACTCCTTCACACCCGGCCCGACGTGGGATTCTTTAATCACGCATCAGTGCAAAAATGAGCAGATCTCGGTGATGAAGGAGCGACTGCAGGGGGCGGGATGGCACTACGTGGTGACATTGCCCGGTTTGTATGAATTGTGGACGGCGGATCCGAGCGTGACGCCGGTGGTGAAGCCGGGAGCGTAAGGATTATAACGTGCGATGAACGGGAGGGCGGTCATTCCTGACCGCCGTGTTACGTTTGGCGAAGGACATGTGTGATGCGCGATGTTTCGGCGACCGAGGACGGTCGCCCTCCCGTGTGGCGATAGATGGGAGGGCGATCATTCCTGACCGCCACGTTAGGTGATGCAAAGGTCATTCATGAATGGAAAAGCTATCTAAAGCCTAAACCCGCACCGCCTGCTCAACAGGCGTGAACTCTTTATGCAACGCGTCTGCCGTGGGACGGTTCGTTAAAAGCCCATTACAGCAGGTCAGCGCACTCTGCATTGCGGCGTTCGACGATAACGTTTTGGCTAATCCGTTCTTTGCGATCTCTTTGATATACGGCAGGGTCGCTGTCGTCAGCGCGAAGGTCGATGTTCGCGGTGTCTGCGCCGGCATATTGCATACGCCGTAGTGAATCACACCTTCAGCCTCGTACACCGGATTGTCGAGCGACGTTGGCTTACTCGTTTCGGCGCACCCTCCTTGATCGATACTGATATCAACGAATACGCCCTGTCGTCCCATTGAGCTAATCATCTCGCGTGTGATGATCCTCGGCGTCGCCGCCCCTGGCACGAGGACCGCGCCGATCAGGAGGTCGGCGCCGTTGCAGCTCGCCGCTAATGACTCAGGTGTCGACACAACGGTATGGAGCACATCACCATACCTCTTCGTGAGAGTGGCTAGCTTCTCTTTGCTGATATCGACTACCGTGACGTGAGCCCCCATCCCAACTGCTGTTGAGCACGCGGCCTGTCCCGCGATGCCGGCCCCGATGATGACAACTTTAGCCGCTGGGCTCCCCGTCGCGCCGCCGAGCAACACCCCGCGTCCGCCGTTCTGCGAGAGGAGGTAGTATGAACCATTCAAAACCGAGAGCTTCCCGGCCACCTCGCTCATCGGTTCAAGGAGGGGGAGTCTTCCCTCTGACGTCTTTAGGTTCTCGTACGCAAACGCCGTTATGTGCGAGCTAAGAAGCGCGTCCGCAACTTTCGGCAAGCTCGCTAAGTGCAAGAAATCAAACAGAATAAGGTCGGGACGAAAGTACTGGAACTCGATCTCTTCCGGTTCCTTCACCTTCACCAGGAGCTCCGCCTTGTTCCAGACATCGGCGAGGGTCGGCACTATCTGGCAACCGACCTGTTCATACGCGGAGTCCTCGAATGAGGAGCCAACGCCGGCACCGGTCTCTATGAGCACAGAGTGTCCGAGTTCAATCAGCTCTCGCGCGCCGTGGGGCGTGATTGCGACTCGCTTCTCTAGGGTCTTTCGCTCTCTCGGGACACCAATTCGCATAGACCTCTCCGGCAACGTAACCTAGCATGTCCTATGGTACGGCATAGAGCAGGGAACGCGCATTGGTAAAGATCATTTTGTGGTTCGCGTCTCTCCCAATTCAGAAGTTGCTTCGTATGGTTAACAGTTGAAAATTTATTCGTAAAACAGAGACTTGGGTTTACTTCACGCCCCCCCTTTACTATAAAAATGGGGCTCCTACGTCCACCTATTGTAAGGGGTTACCCATGTCCGACTCAGGGCTCCCAAGCGCGAAGTTCTCTCCCGATCTCTCTTCGGCAGGTGGGCTGTCTCATCCTCCAAAAATTCTCGATGGAAAGACGTTGTCTCGCGCCGTCGGTCGCACGGTCGCCGCTGAGGCCGCTGTGGTCACAAAAAACGTAGGACGCGCGCCGGGCTTGGCGGTTATTTTGGTTGGCGAAAATCCCGCCTCGAAAACGTATGTGGCATCGAAGCACAGGTTCGCCAAGGAGTGCGGTCTCGTTACCTTCGACACGCACCTTCCGGCCTCAACAACGAAAGAGGAGCTCGCCGCGGTTATTGAAGGATACAACAGGAATGAACTTGTTGATGGGATCCTGCTTCAACTCCCACTTCCCGCTCCCCTCGATGGCGCTGAGTTCGTTCGTATGATCGCTCCGGAGAAGGACGCTGATGGCTTGCACCCGACGAATCAGGGTCTTCTCTTGCAGGGCGCTCCAGCGCCCCGTCCATGCACCCCGCTCGGTGTTATGACGATGCTCGACCTCGCGCTCTCGAACCTCACCCTGACCGATACAACAACGCTCTCAGATATTCCGACGGCATCGCTCGCTGGTAAGAAAGCTGTGGTGATCGGTCGCTCGCAACTCGTCGGTAAGCCGATGGGCTTCCTATTGCTTGAGAGAAACGCGACCGTCACCTTCGCGCACTCGAAGACCCCAGACCTGCCCGCGGTATGTCGAGAGGCCGATGTCCTGGTAGCCGCGGTTGGTGTGCCACGACTCGTGAAGAGAAACTTCATCAAGCCGGGCGCGATCGTACTCGATGTCGGCATCAACCGATTGCCCGACGGTAAGCTGTGTGGTGATGTCGATTACGACGATGTCGCTCCATTGAGCTCCGCTATTACCCCGGTTCCCGGAGGTGTCGGGCCGATGACCGTTGCGATGCTTATCTCGAACACGTTGCAAAACTTCAAACGTACCCACGGATTACTCGCATGAAGAAGACGCCCCTCTACGATGAACATCTCCGCCTGAATGGGAAGATCGTTGAGTTCGCTGGATGGCAGATGCCGGTGCAATATTCCGGTGTGGTCGCGGAGCACGTCGCGGTGCGTGAGCGGGTTGGGCTCTTCGATGTCAGCCACATGGGAGAGATCTGGGTCACCGGACCGAACGCTGAGAAAGCCTTGGATTACATGACCTGTAACAAGGTGACCTCACTCTATGATGGCAAGGCGCACTACAGCGCTATCTTGAATGAGCGTGGTGGTGTCGTGGATGACATCATCGTCTATCGGGGCAGTCAGGAGCGTTTCCTTATCTGTGTGAACGCTTCCAACGCCGACAAAGATTTTGAATGGCTTACGAAGCACAATCCTACCGACGCGAAGATCGTGAACGCGAGCGCGGAGTATGGACAGATCGCGGTGCAGGGCCCAAAGGCCATCGAACTTGTGACCCCGCTCGTAACCGGAGCTGACCTCTCAACGCTTAAATACTTTCATTTCGTTGAGTGCGAGATCCTTGACTCCCCTGTGATCGTCGCGCGCACTGGGTACACCGGTGAGGATGGCGTTGAGATATTCGTGAAAGCGGAGAAGACCGTTGAGGTATGGCGACTCTTGCTGGAGAACGGCGCTGTTCAGGGCGTTCTCCCGTGCGGATTAGGCGCGCGCGACTCACTACGCCTTGAGGCGGCGCTTCCCCTCCATGGGCACGAGCTCTCCGAGGATATCACCGCGCTTGAGAGTGGACTCGGATGGATTGTGAAGTTCGACAAAGGTGATTTTATCGGCAAAGAGGCGCTTCTCACACAGCAGGCAGCGGTTCTTCCGAAGAAGCTCGTCGGTTTTTATCTCGACGAGGCCGGCATCGCTCGACAGGGTGATACGGTGGCTACGCCAGAAGGCACTCAGATCGGTGTGGTGGCGAGTGGCACCAAGACACCAACGGTCAACAAAGCGCTCGGTATGGCGTTCGTTGAGACCCCATACGCCGCGCTCGACACGAAGATTACCTTCGTCGTTCGAGGTCGTGCGATCGCTGGTCACGTAGTGCCCTTACCATTTTATAAGCGTTCAAAGTAAAGGAGATACAACGATGGAATTTCCAAGTGAGTACAAATACACCAAGGACCACGAGTGGGTACGGGTTGAGGGGGATGTCGCGGTGGTCGGCATCACTGAGTTCGCGCAATCAGAGCTTGGCGATCTCGTGTTCGTCGATCTTCCTCTGGTCGGAAAATCTGTAGCGACGCACCAAACGTTGTGCGTGGTTGAGTCCACCAAAGCGGCCTCTGATGTGTATTCACCGCTCGCCGGCACGGTGGCTGAGCGTAATGACGCGCTCGCTGATGACCCAGGATTGATAAATCGAACGCCCTACACAGAGGGCTGGATCGTGAAGCTCTCCGGAGTTTCTCACGCTGAGATCGCTGGCCTCATGTCAGCGGAGGAGTATAAGAACCTCGTAACGAAGTAGTTAATCGAGTAACCGAGTCTACCGTGTAGGGAAGCGAGGCAAAACCTACCCGTAGCGAGAAAGTGGAGGTTGGGTTGATATTCGATTTTCAGTGCGGGGAAAAACCGGACGTGTATCCACTGAGATACATGGAGGATTTTTCCACGTGCTGAAAATCGAAGAGCAGCCTAAGATCCACTTTCGCAGCAGGGAGGGGTTTAGCCTCGCTTCCCTCTGGGACTATGTTGGCAGAGAAGATGAAGCAGGACGTCGCAAAAACCACAGTAGCACCAAGAACAGGTTTCGGGCCTTCAGAGTTCCCGCAACGCCACATCGGCCCGAACGCTGATGAGGTACGAGCGATGATCTCGACACTCGGAAAGCGGACCCTCGATGAGGTGATCAACGATGTGGTGCCGGTCTCCGTGCGGCGCGCGAAACCCCTCACCCTCTCTCGCTTCCCGGTAGCGCTCTCAGAGTACGAGGCGCTTGAGCGTCTGAAAGCTGTCGCTGCCAAGAACACGGTAGCGACCTCCTTTATCGGCATGGGGTACTACGATTGCGTTACGCCGCCGGTCATTCAGCGCAACATCCTCGAGAATCCTGGTTGGTATACGCAGTACACGCCGTACCAAGCCGAGATCGCGCAGGGCCGCTTAGAGGCGCTCCTCAATTTCCAGACGATGGTGATGGACCTTACGGGGATGCAGATCTCGAACGCATCCCTTCTCGACGAGGGAACCGCCGCCGCTGAAGCGATGGCGATGTCGATCTCGGTAACGACGAAGGCGAAAGGTGAGAGCTCCGTTCATGAGTACCTCGTCTCTGATTCCGTTCATCCGCAGACCCTCGCCGTGGTAACGACTCGCGCCGAGGCGCTTGGTGTGAAGGTCACGGTCGCGTCTCCGAGCGCCTTTATGTTCTCCGCCGACACGGTGGGATGTCTCGTTCAGTACCCTGATACGCGGGGTGAGATTACGGATCTCTCGGGGCTGTGCGCCAAGGCGCATGAGGCTGGAGTGCTCGTCTGTGTGGCGACCGACCTTTTGGCTCTAACGGTGCTTACACCACCAGGCAAGCAGGGGGCGGATATCGTCGTTGGCTCAGCGCAACGATTCGGAGTTCCCATGGGTTTCGGTGGGCCGCACGCCGCGTTCTTCGCCACGAAGGATGAGTACAAGCGAAGTATGCCGGGTCGTCTTATCGGAGTTTCAAAGGATTCCTCAGGAAAGCCAGCGCTTCGACTCTCGCTGCAAACCCGTGAGCAGCACATCCGTCGTGAGAAGGCGACGAGCAACATCTGTACGGCACAAGTTCTGCTTGCGGTTATGGCGAGCATGTACGCCGTGTATAACGGGCCGAAGGGGATCCGGAAGATCGCTGAGCGGGTTCACTCGCTAACATCGGCGTTCCTTGAGTTGTCCAAGAAGGGTGGCTTGAAGGTCACCAACTCCTCATTCTTCGATACCGTTGTGGTTGATGTCGGAGCGAAGCGGGCGCACACACTCGCTGACGAAGCTGAATCGAAGAACGTGCTTGTTCGAGTTCTCTCGGATTCACAGATCGGTGTAAGCTTTGATGAAGGGAAGGGGATCGATGACCTCCTCGGCTTGGTGTCAGCGCTCGGTATCAACGTAACGAGAGCAGAGTGTGAGGCGGCCGTATCGAGCGCGAAATCACACCTTCCAGCAGGACTTGCGCGAGCGGTGGATTACCTCAAGCACCCGGTCTTCAATAGCTACCACTCAGAGACCGAGTTCCTTCGCTATGTGCGAAAGCTTGAGTCTCGTGACCTCTCGCTCGGTTTCTCGATGATCCCGCTCGGATCGTGCACGATGAAGCTCAACGCGACCTCTGAGATGCTTCCCGTTACGTGGCCAGAGTTCGGAAGCCTTCATCCCTTCGCCCCAGCGAGTCACCGCGCGGGATACGCTGAGATGTTCACCGACCTCGAGCGCTCGTTGTGTGAGATTACCGGGTTTGATGGATGCTCGTTACAACCAAACGCGGGATCGCAGGGTGAGTATGCGGGGCTCGTGGTCATTCGCGCGTATCACCACAGCAGAAATGACGCGAAGCGCACGATCTGCTTGATTCCAAAATCGGCGCACGGAACGAACCCCGCGAGCGCGGTGATGGCCGGCATGGAGGTTGTCACCGTGGCGTGTGACGCGCACGGAAACGTTGATCTCGCCGATCTTGAGGCGAAGGCAGAGGCTCATAAAGAGACGCTCGCGGCGCTCATGGTCACGTACCCATCGACGCACGGCGTGTTCGAAGAGGGTATCAAGAAGGCGTGTGAGATCGTTCACTCCCGCGGTGGGCAGGTGTACATGGATGGCGCTAACTTGAACGCGCTCGTGGGGGTCTCGGCTCCCGGAGAGTTCGGCGCCGATGTGTGCCACATTAATCTGCACAAGACCTTCTGCATTCCGCACGGTGGTGGTGGACCAGGCATGGGACCGATCTGCTGCGCGAAGCACCTTACGCCGTTCCTTCCGAATCACCCTGTTGTGGAGCTTGGACACCAGTACGGTGTGGGCGCGATATCCGCGGCGCCGTGGGGTTCAGCGAGCATTCTGCCTATCTCGTGGATGTACATGGCGATGATGGGAGGGGAGGGGCTCACCGAGGCGACGAAGATCGCGATCCTTTCAGCCAACTACATCGCGCATGAGGTAGAGAAGGATTATCCTGTTCTCTATCGTGGTTCGTCAGGACTTGTGGCGCACGAGTGTATCTTGAACCTGAACGCGCTCAAGACAGAAGCCGGTATCGAGGTTGAGGATGTCGCGAAGCGATTGATGGATTACGGATTCCACGCGCCGACCGTCTCGTGGCCGGTTCCTGGAACGCTCATGGTTGAACCGACCGAGAGTGAATCAAAAGCGGAACTCGATAGATTTATCACCGCGCTCAAGATGATCCGTGAAGAGGTGCGAAAGATCGCGAAGGGTGAGTTCGATAAGACGAACAATCCCCTCAAGCAATCACCTCACACAGCGACCGCCGTCGTAAACGACACCTGGGATCGACCGTATTCTCGCGAGCGCGCCGCTTTCCCAGCGCCGTGGACCAGAGAGAATAAGTTCTGGCCAGCCGTTGGCCGCATCGACGGCGTGTACGGCGATAGGAACCTGTTTTGTTCGTGTGATGCGTTGGGGTAAATAACGATCATATGTGCTAACCACGGGAGGGCGCGCATTCCCCCCGTCGCTTCGCTATGGGGGACAAGCCTGCGCGCCATGTGATTGCATGAGGCGATGTCCCTTTGCTAGGGATTAAGGAGGTAGATCTCCCCTTGAAATCGCCATTCCTCGTGATGAGTCACTAGGCCTCTCCGAATCGGATTGTCTCTCACGTAAAACCATTTAGCGCTGTAATGGTCTGCCGACCGCATCCGTGTATCCCAGAAATCCGGTTGCCAGAGGCCGGATCCAAGCCGTAGCTCTAGAGAAAATCTTCGTTTCCACCACGTTACCCAATTTTTCAGAGGCACCAACCCATGGCTGGATCGACGTGCAAACAGATGTAGATGGTCCGGCATGATCACATATCTGCCGACTATCCAGTGAACCCGGTCTCGCCAAAGATTTAGAAGGGCATGGTGAACCCGCTCGTTGGCCAGCAGGGGAATTCTTCGTTTAGTGCATACGGTGACAAAAATGATGTCATCGTTATCTCTGCAATGTGGAAAATGATTGGGAGTCTTACGCCCCGAGAAATTGAGATATTGGGCCATGCATGATGTTTCGGGGAATTCGATGGAAAGGTGCGCGTTGATATCGCCCTGTCCGAAGGGACCCGGGAGGGCGCGCATTCCTGCGCGCCACGTGGTTGGGTTCGGCAGAGGTCGTTTGCGATACGCGACAATCTGGCGACCAGGAATGGTCGCCCTCCCAAATTGGCGGGAGGGCGCGCGTTCCTGCGCGCCACGTGGTTGGGTTTGGCAGAGGTCGTTTGCGATACGCGACATTCTGGCGACCAGGAATGGTCGCCCTTACATATTGGCGGGAGGGCGCGCATTCCTGCGTGCCATGTGGTTGCGTTCGGCAAAGGTCATCTGCGATGCGCGATATTCTGGCGACCAGGAATGGTCGCCCTCCCAAATTGGCGGGAGGGCGCGCGTTCCTGTGCGCCACGTGGTTGGGTTTGGCAGAGGTCGTTTGCGATACGCGACATTCTGGCGACCAGGAATGGTCGCCCTCCCTCGGTGCGGGCCCTCCCCAAACCGACAATTCCATACACCTCCAAACACCTCAAAGATCTCACAAAATTGTAAAAAGACGAACAAAGTTCGACAGGTTAGGTATCACGGGCGCATGATCTACACATAACTCAAATAGACCGTATCTAGGGTCGGGTCTTTTCGGGTTTGAAGGTATGCGTTTGTTTCGCGTTCTCATCATCACTGCTTTCGTTGCCGCGGTTCCCGCCGTGTCGTCGGCGCAGGTCGTGAATGAAGAGCAGAAGACCTTCGGTGATCAGAAAGGCTTCTGGCAAAAGGGCGCGGCTACTGATTGGAAGACCCCCGTTCAAAGCAACTCCTCGCACGAGATCGTCTATCGCGATTATCCGCTGACGACCGATGAGGTAAAGCTCCGCATTCAAAAAGAGGCTGAAGAGGCCGTAAAATCGGCTCAAAACGCGATTGACGCTACTAAAGCGGAAAATGCCGAGACGCCAGAGAACGCCTCCAAGACCCCACTCACCCGTGAGCAGATCATCGCCAAGTACGGTTCCCCAAGTGAGCCTCTTCCGATTCGCGCCAAGAAGGACTCCGAACCTGAGATGAAGGCTCTCTTTGAGGCCCTTCAGAGCGGCGACAAGGAGCTCGCGTGGCAGTACTCGGTAGCCCTCGCTGAGCGCAACAACCGCATCAAGTCCGTGGTCTCCAAAGCCACCGAATATCAACTCCTCGCTCTCGAGGCGACCGGACAGCGCCCCTCTATGGACGTGAAGCCCGAGGCAGGTGAGATGGGCTCCACCCGTCTTGAGCTCCGCGACCTCATCGACAAGACGAAGAACGAGCGTATGCGGCAGAACCTTAAATTGGATCAGCAGCTTATGGCGGCTGGCGCCACCGCCGATGGGGATAACTGGTCGACAACAGGTGCAGCCACCCCTCAAAAGCTTACCCCCCAGATCCCAGTAGATCCCGCAGGTAAGGTTAAGGTGTTGATATTCTTCGATGAACGCGACCTTAACGTTAAAAAGTTCGCTAAGTCGCTGAAACCACTTCAAGAAAAATTTAAGGCTGACCCGAACGTCTCCTTCTTTGGGCTAACTATGCGAAGTTACGCGGTTCCTGGGCTCAAACGGGTAGGGGAGATCACCTCCTTTCCATTTCCTCTCGTTAATGGAGAAGCACTCGCCCCCGAACTGCGGATACAGAGGTATCCAACCGTTGTGTTTCTAGCGGTTACCTCGAAGGAGACCTACTACCTCGAGGGAGCGCAGAAAGCGGATGAGATCGAGAGAGTTGTGAACGTTGTGAAGGGGCTTACGAGGTAAAGATGTTGAACGGTGAACACATCACCATAGTTGCACGATTCCTCACGATCCTTTTCGTGCTCACCGGCGCGCTCCTTTCCGACGCTCACGCAGAGCCTCTGCGCCCCGATCTCATCGCTCAACCAACCCCGATGTTCAATTTCAATCTTCAGGACCTGATAAAGCCCAATGCGGGTACTACCTCAGGCACACAAGCAAACACAGGCACGCAATCAAACCCAACTGCGGGCACACAAACAAACCCTAATCCGAAAATATCAATAAACAAGCAAGCGACGCAGGCCTACAAGCAGCAAACGCAGCAGTCGGCGGTTCGCAAGATCATGCGCGCGGAATCGGAGCGAACGTACAACATGTCTGGTCGCTACGGAACCGAATCCGGTCTCGCTCAGAAGTTCTCACTTCCACCCCTTCCGGGAGATCAGGGATTCGCTGATTCAAATCAGGACCCAAGAAAGTTCCTTGAGGAGAGTGGGGCTATCCCAGATTTCGGCGCGAATAACTCCAAGAATGTGAATATCGTGCTTCCCCCTCTCAAGGGACTTCAGCAGATCATGAACTCATCGGTGACGAAGAATCTCCTGAAGGAGCTCACCGCTTCCGAGGCTGCGGTTTTGATGCAGACCTACATGATGGTCGAGAACGGCGCCGCCACCGGCTTCATGGGGAGTATGAACATCGGGTCTAACTTAATGACCAACTTGCTCGATACGCAGAACTACCAGTTGGCGCTCCTCGAAGCCTCTGATGACACCGGTAAGTTGAAGAAGGCGTACGTCGCGCGTGTGGCGCAAGAGATGCAGGGCGGCGCGAATAAAGACGTATGGCCAGCCGCTCTCTATATCGCGTCGGGTGAGGATGGTCAGAGAGCACAAGAGATAATGCAGGATCTCTCCGCGGGTCAGAGAGCGTACGACCTCGGAAGCTTAACCGTGACGAACGCCGGTAGCCCCCTCGCTCTTGGCACGAGTTCTAATGATTCGCAGCTCTTCACCGAACTTCTCTTCGTAAACAACCCCGGTGGCGGTGGGGCATCGACATCTACTGGCAGCTTAGCTCCAAGCTCTGGTGCTCAGGCATCTTCGTATAAGAACGAGCAGCTCGATCAGCTTAAGAAGGATTTCCGCGAGCTTGTAGGAGACGTCGAGATAAAGATGACCTCATCGGGACCGTCCAAGTACGCTCGTAATGTTGACCTCAATTTCATCGCGCCTAAGGCTGACCAGCAAGGTCGGCGCGGCGTAGCCGCCGTGAACTGGCAAGAGGTTCAGGTAGTGTGGGCAAACCTCCACGTTATCCTTGCGCAGTATTGTCAGTGGAAGCAGAGCAATCCTAATGAGAATAAAGAGGTCTTTACGAAGGAGACCGATACCACGACGAAGGAAATCGGCGTTAAAGATGCCGTAGGCAACCCGTGGGAGCTCGTGAGCGCGCCGGATATGCCGATGAGCACGAACGTCATCCAGCAGCTCTACAAGATGTATGAGCAGACGCAGCGGACCTCAGATGTCAAGTGCTCGGATTTAGCGGAGCTAGCAAAACCTGAATCTATTCCCGACCAAGAAAGTGCCAATACAGGGGCCACTAATCTCAACGATTGTGGCCCGAAGAAGGGATGTTTGCGAAATCGAGTCGCGCTTCAGATCTCATACCTCGTTGCGCGCTCCCGAACGCTGCACACCTATCGCTCCTTGTTCACGGTTGCCGGTCGATTCGTAACGGATCCGTTCTCAGCGGATCTCCTCATGAGGGTTTCTGCGCGAGCCTTCGCCGGTATGAATCTCGATGATGAATTGCGGGCTAACTATGCGCGGTACGATGATTTTATAGCTACCATGGGGCAATACGCGCAGGGGAATACAGGCGGCTCGTTCGTACGACCCGGTATGAATGAGGCTATTCAGCCAGGAAGTAAATAGCGCGAGGATATGGTGATGTCGATGTTAGCCGTACTTGATCAGATTCTGACCTTCCTCAGCTCCGACATCGCGAGCTCGGTTGGCGCGATCTTCAGCACCGAGGCGAGCGGACTATCCTTCGCTGTTGATGCCGCGAAGTGTACTCCTCAATCGTGCCCAGGGTCGTTCTACACCGCTATCGCCACTGCCTGGGCTAATATCGGGTATGTAAC
>JAIXPR010000155.1 GCA_027486155.1 Pseudomonadota bacterium
GTGAGGGGCGAAGAAAAGAAAGGATTCGCGCCCCGGCTTCCAATCGGTGAAGACATCGGCGAAGCGACCGCCGTGCGCAATAACGGCAGTGCCGACCTCACCTCGGCGTTCAAAAAGCAAAGCTCCCGCGGATTGATTCATATCGAGCCCCCTGTGCGAACTGTTCTCGGCATGGTGGGGCGAGGTACAAGCCCCGGGCGATGCGTCGATCACATGCTAGAGCGCGCGGGACCGGACTACAAGGCTATAGATTAATTGAGTGACAGGCGACAGACCCGTCTACGCTTGGGTTCTCCACGGCATGGTAACCATGCCTCCCTTGGTAAAAAACTAAGTTGGTGCGGGTCCGAATATTCTGCTTATGTGACGCGGAGGCGCGAAAATCAACCAAAAAACTGCGCGCCGCAGGACATCGTTGACCAAACCACGCAATTCACCGATAGCTCGGGTGGAAGCAGGCTCGTTACGAGAGGTACGATTACTCTTCGTCGGAGTCAGTCACGGAGATGCTCGCGATAAATCTCTCTCCAACAGCGGCGAGACGTTCATCCGTGAAGGTCACCCCAGCAAAGATAGTGTCCTCTGGGGTCACGATAAGCCACTGCATCAAGATCTCTCCCGTCTCTCTAAGACGCATGTGCTGGACGGCTCCCGGGAACTCCCCACACGACCGGGGCTCTACCGAGATAGTTTCAAGCTGCTCGTTCTCTTTGAGCTCCTCTTTTAACTGCTCCGCAAGCTGCGAGGATGAGGCAACTGCGAGGACCTGCCCTACCGATACCGCGAGATCGAACTGGAGTTCGGCTCCCGCGTACTCCTCATCAAGTGAGAGGGTTATCGTCTCCCCCTCGCTCTCATCGCCCTCTGAGTCGTCCACCCATGGCTCACTCGGAAACTCACCACTCACGGTTGTCTCTGGAACGGTGTAGCGCTCCCACGGTTGTTTTGCAATTTTCTCAACATCAAAGGACATATAAACCTCACGGCTACTACTGCGCACTTTGTACCATGGAGTTGAAGGATAGGGAAATCAACCCAGCCGGGTGACATCCTACCTTCTCAGCCTACCGTGGGAGGCCCCTTCCCGTCCTGCGGTAGAATCAGCTCCTTTTCGAACGGAGATTCGACGACGATCTCCCTGTCGAATATCGGGTGCCGAAAGGAGATGTAGTAGGCGTGAAGAAAAAATCGTCGTGAGGCCCCCACAATAGGGGGAAGCGCTCGCGTCGACCCATAGAGCGAATCCCCCACAAGGGGCACTCCGAGGTGCGCGGCGTGCGCTCGAACCTGATGCCGTCGAGCGGGAGAGGCTTCCGCCAAGAGAAGACTAACGTTATGAATCGGAAGATGGAGGTGGGGAGTGTACTTCGTCGTCCCCTCAAGTGCCCGCGCCCAGGATGGGGGACGCTTCTCGTACACCTTGACCTTGTGCGCGCCACGATTCGGCGTTCCGATGAAGGAGGTGATGGAGAACTCCTTCGTTACCCGCCCCTCGACAAGGAGCGCGTACCTCTTATGAACCTCCCCGTTGAGCGCCTGCTTGTAGAGCTTATCCCAAACGCTCCGGCTCGTCGCGCCAAGGAGGATCCCGCTCGTCTCCTCATCGAGACGATTGACGAGCCCGGCGTCGCCCGGCTTCTCGCTCGCCTGCGCGAGCGAGGGGTTCTCGCGAAGCAGTTCGTCCGCTATCGACCACCCTCCCCCTTTGCGAAGTTGGACCGAGTGAGCTCCAGCGGGCTTGTAGACCGCGAATACATCACCATCGTTGAAGAGATATGAGATCGGCATAACTAGTTCACTTCATAAACGAGCGCCAGCACGGGCCTGGATGGCTACGGTTTCTCAAGATTCCTGAACATCCAATTATCGGCATGGTACATCGGCGCTGAGACCGTGGCACGGAAGATCCTAAATCCCTCAACGCGTCCCCATCAAGGCTTAATCTTCGGCGGCCTCGCTACTCGCCTCTGGCGTTACAGACCACCACAAAAACGGTCCGCCCTCTCTATCGATCGGGCCCTGCTCCCGTTCAACCGCCCCACCTAGCCTCGCATAACCAACAACTTACAGCTTTTTCTGAAGCATCTTCGCTACCACGACAGATGAGAGAGGGGGCCGCTACTGCCGTCCGACCTAGTGCACGAGGTGATCATGGTTTCGTTAGCTCAACGCAATAAGGAAGACTCCACGCCGGACAAACAAGGCGTGGATACGCGCCGTGACAATCCCACGGCGGCGTTCCCGGACCGACCCTCCCTTGGACGCCTCTTTGGTAGGGCGCCGCTAGCCGAAACAACCGGTGAGGCTGCCCAATCAGTCACCAAGACCCTCGGCCTCACAGAGAACGCGACCAACCAAGATGTCATCAACGCTCTCTATAAACGGTACGACCGCGACTATTCCGCCATGTACAAGGGAGCCCAACGGGACTTCGGTATAGCTATCGAAACGCTCGTTAAAGCTAAGCACGAACGGTTCCTAGCCAACGATACCGCTCAGGGACCCGGTGAGACTCGAACCTCGGGCACCACTCCCGATACCACGCGAGAAACTCCTCTCCAGAAATTTCTCCAGACCAACAATCTCGATGGGGCGTCAACAAACCGAGAGCTCATCAATAAATTGTATGAGCGGTACGGCGTAAACGACGCCACAACCTATGCGCGCGCGCGCCGAGAATTGGGTGTCGATATCGATAAGCTTGTCACGAATCGAGATGATCGTATCGATGGAACGGATGTCGTGGTTGCGCGCACGCCGCAGCGGACCGCACCTGAGAGGTCGGCCTCTCCCCGTGATGCTCATCCTGAGCGCCGTACATCAGACAAACGTCCTGAGGTCTCATCATCTCCCGCAGCACCGGAGCGTTCTCCCTCTCAAACTCCCCCTAACCCTGACCATTCAGCGAAACAGGAGCACACCCCGAGCCCTTCAGTGACCCCATCAGCAAAATTAGTCGCGGATGTTGTTCGTCATTATCCAAGAAGCCCCCTTGACGCGATGCACGCCGGTGATGGCTACACCGGTCCGTATCTGAGAGACCAATTCGCGATCCCACATTACATCGATAACAGTTGTGCCATCCGTCTACACCATGCCCTGAATAAATCCGGTATCGCCATCGACACGAGGGGCGCAGCAACTGAAACAGTGCGTCCAACCACGGAGACAGGAGAGGCAGAGGCTCCTTTCGCAGCAACTCTACGTGCTAGGGAGCTCTTCGCGAAGATTGACCAACACTTTGGGAGACCAGAAAAGAGCGCCTTCACATTTGGTCCATCCAACAAACCTGACCTTGCCGGTGTCACTGGGTTCGTACTCTACGAGTACAATAACCCGACCACAGGAGATCAAGTTCGCCACATCGGCATCATCGATAATGGAAAGGAGCAAACCCTGCACGATCCGATCGCGCTCAATATAAAAGGGAAAGCGACACTCCTCGTCATGGATCGACAGGATGGGATGGTGGCGATGCGGTAGGGTCTTCCCGTAACCCCCTTCGCTCGTGATACGTTTCCCGCGTACCTCCCTCCTCGGTCCTCTTACGGCACATCCTGGAATAACCCCACATATCACCATAGCAGTCTTAGAATGGGCGCTACGCTATGGACCAACACGAGAAACCCAAAAAACAGGGTAACAATCCTGGGGCCGAAAAAGAGCGGAGCCCAGAGGAGCACGCCCTCCTTGCAACCCTTTTGCAAACTCCTGACACACGTGAGAAGGCGCTAGCGGCTCTGGGAGACCAGGTTAGGCCCTTTAATCGACTTGCACGGGAGTTCAATCTCCGATCAACGTACTCGTTAGTTGAAGATGAGTCGTTAGACGCCGGTACATCCTACTTCGCGGTGGATTCTAGCACCCTCCAAGTTCCCTCAGTACCGGAGGTGGCTATCTCACTCTCCCGTACCCACTCCTCAGGCCCCGAGGAGGTAGCGGTATCGCTCATGTGCCTCTTTACGAGGGATGCACAGCCTGGAGATGTCAAACAGATGGAAAAGGTTATGCGAGGGTTTGATCCAGAGGCCTCATCATCATCTCCGCCGACCGTATCGATATCATTTCAAGCGCCCCGGGTCGATGTGGTTTCAAGGCTTGAATCGGTGCTTGATGCGCTGCATAAACCGTGCGGCCTGCACCCGAACATGCCATTACCCACTATGACGGGGGAGTTGCTCAGGCTTCCGGAGATCAACCGCCGAGCGATCGAAATATTCCAGAAAAAAGCGCTCGACACCGGGGAGACCTATCTGCACAACGGGCTGCCCGAGGACCGGGGGGCTGTCGACTCACTCATGAGAGGATCGATTCAGGCGCTTGGAAGGATCGCCTTGTTCGAGGCCCGCGAGCAACAGGAGCTCGAATCGTTGGCGGATCGCGTTGCGGGCCCGGTGAGCTGCCTTCTTGATAGCATCGTGCATCACCATGACGACGTGGGGTTTCGCAGGACCGCGGAGTACATGGCGAGCCTGATGCGCGAGTTCGAAGAGAACCGAGATCTTCAAGGTATGTGCGGGCTCACCTGTCTTTTGACGCTCCAACGACAGGACGCAATTACCGCGGAGCACGACATATTCCCTGATTTCGATGAGGATATGCCCTTGGATTCTGACGTGGATTGGTGGCGACCCAACGAGTACGGCCGATTGATCGACTCCTCGCTCGATGCGCTTCCTCAGCTGGCGACCACACGGGACGAGCTAAACCTCGCTCACAAGATACTCAACGCGCTCAAAGCCGAGAGTGAGATCTTTGATCGAAACCTCGTAGAGATTAACCAGGAGCTTGAAGATTCAAGAGAAACGTTCCAGATCCCGGTCTGGGCTCACAATAGCTTCCTTCTCGGAAGCTCGGTCAAACACGCAGCGAAGCCTGCATCCGTTCAGGGGGTATTCACCGAGCTGATTCCCGAGTTGAATCGACTTGGCGAGGACAAAGGGGCGAGCCTCATCACCTTTGGAATCATGAATCCTGAGCTGCGGGATCCCATTCTTGAGGTTATCGATACCGAGGGGTACTTCAGCTCTCCGGCTTTGCTTGTTGAGAAGGTGCACCATCGGGTGAAGGATCTCGTTCCCAGCGAGGTCGGGGCGACGATCACCCAAACGGTGAACTACCTCGCCGACGAGCTCGCCGTGACCCTTGATGTCGAGGGGTACCAACTGGGGAATGGGGTTTATCGAGAGAGGTAGGCTCGCGCATCAAACGACGGCTCATCGACA
>JAIXPR010000069.1 GCA_027486155.1 Pseudomonadota bacterium
ATCTGCATGTGGCGACACAAAGGTAACCGATCTCCCTTGAGAAGCGAGTCGCTTGAGTGGCTGAAGTATACAAGGGTGCTCGGTTGAGGCGGAGACGATGGGGCCGGTGCCGCTACTCACCGCGGCGACAACGGTGTTGTTCGCCTCGGTGGCACCGGAGGTGAACACGACAACGTCCTTTTCATCGGTACCGACGAGCCGCCGAACCGAAGCTCGAGCCTCCTCGATAGCCGCACGCGCCCGCTGTCCTCCCCTATGGAGGGAACTCGGGTTCCCCAGGGATTCGAGACACGAGGAGATAACCCCGCGAATTCTCTCGTCAGGAGCATAGGTAGCGTTGGCGTCACAATCGATAATCACCGCTAAAAAGCCTCAATTTATCAAGGGATTTGGGAACCTACCGACTCTCCAAGGTAGGTAACTTACAATGGATGCACGCATTACGCAAAACATCGGGGTTATCGGCACGCAGGTGTTGAATAGCCAATTCGCGGCGAATCAGGTCCGTGCGGCACACGTCGCGCAACAGGCAGGGGTCCAAGCACGAGACAACAAGGCTCGCGCCGGACAGAGCGCAACCAAAGCCAGCACCGACGACAAGGAACGCTCAGTAGACCAGGAGGGGCGGGTTGAAGGGGCGTTCGCCGCTCAAGAGATCAACGATGGCTCCCACGACGGTAAAGCTCCCGTACAACGGTTGAATCGAGTGGCGTAACCCGCTCCCTTTCGAAACAATATCTCTGAATATCCGAATAGCCGGGTGATGTCGTGGCGTCATACCGCTCTCTCCCTTCTCATCCTACTGTGCTTTCTCACAACGAGAATGTATCTCCTGCTCTCCCCCCCTCCACCGATCGAGCCCTCGTGGTTCATTCCCCCACCCCATGATGATCCGGAGGGGCGTTTAGCGATGGGGTTTAAGCTCCCCCTCTCGTGCGCGAATGTGTGGAGCCTCGAACTCCTCAAAGGGGTCTCGGATACCTTAGCCTTTGAGCTCGTGGCAAAACGGTACGAGATCATGCGAGCGGCGCTTAACGAATCGCCCGCTGCAGCGTTAGGGAAGGCTCGCGGCATCGGAGACACAACTGCCGCTAAGCTTCTCAAGTATCTCGACCTCACGGAGCGGTGTGAGATTTCTGAAGAATTTGAGGTATGGAACGACCGCCCGTAAGGTGCGCCCTACCGATCAATCGGCACACATCCTCTCTTGCGGTATCGAGCACCCACGGTAGGGCCCGACTCCCGGCGGGCCGTATGACACCTAGAGGTATCAAGGCCTCATCGATAGGCGAATGATACGGCCCGCGAGGACGCGGGCCCTACCGATGAAATAATGCCTGCCTCCCCTCATGCTGTATCGATGATCGACCACCCGGTAGGGCCCGACTCCTGGCGGGCCGTATGACACCTGGAGGTATCAAGGCTTCATCGATAGGCGCCGCGATACGGCCCGTGAGGCTTACACCTACGTTCCTGATTGACCATAACCGCGGATCACAAGTACCTTTCTATCAAACCAATCAAGGGAATTCTCATATGTCTCACGCAATCCTCCTTGGCAAAGCAGGCACCGCGGATAAGGAAATGATCCTCTCGATGGCGAATCGTCACGGCCTTATCGCGGGCGCCACGGGCACGGGGAAGACCGTTACCCTTCGAGTTATCGCTGAGGGCTTGAGTCGCAACGGCGTGCCGGTGTTTATGGCGGATGTGAAGGGCGATCTCGCCGGTCTCTCTCAACCAGGTGTGCTTAATGAGAAGCTCTCAGCTCGGCTCGCCTCACTCGGTATCGAGAGCTGGGCTCCCGAGGCCTTTCCAGTCGTATTGTGGGATGTGTTTGGAGAACAGGGACATCCGATTCGGACGACCATCTCAGAGATCGGACCTACCCTGCTGAGCCGTCTCCTTAACCTCAACGACACACAGTCCGGTGTACTCAACCTCGTCTTTAAAGTCGCCGACGACTCAGGAATGCTCCTGCTCGATATCAAGGATCTCCAAGCGATGCTCATCCATGTCGGGGAGAACGCCAAGGAGTACACCCTACAATTCGGCAACGTCTCGGGAGCGAGTATCGGCGCTATTCAACGCTCGCTTCTTGCCCTCCAAGAGGCCGGTGGGGATAGGTTTTTCGGCGAGCCAGCGCTCAACATAGATGACCTCCTGCAAACGGACGCGAAGGGCCGCGGCGTCATTAACATCTTGAGCGCGGACAAACTGATGATGTCGCCGCTCGTGTACTCAACGTTCCTGCTCTGGCTCCTCTCAGAGCTCTTTGAGCGACTCCCTGAGGTTGGCGATATCGAGAGGCCGAAACTCGTCTTTTTCTTCGATGAGGCCCATCTGCTCTTCAATGACGCGCCGAAAGCACTCATCGAGAAGATCGAGCAGGTTGTTCGGTTGATTCGTTCAAAAGGGGTCGGCGTTTTCTTCGTGTCTCAGAGCTCGATGGATATCGCCGACTCGGTACTTGCGCAACTCGGTAATCGGGTTCAACACGCGCTGCGCGCCTTCACCGCAAAGGATCAGAAGCAGCTTAAGGCGACAGCCGACACCTTTCGCTCTGACGGCTCGTTCGACCTTCACGAGGCGCTCGGACAACTCGCGATCGGCGAGGCTCTCGTCTCCCTTCTCGATGAACACGGTACGCCCGGAATCGCTCAGCGGGCTATGATCGCGCCACCAACAAGTAGGCTTGGAGCGATCTCACCTAGTGAACGTGAAGTTCTGGTCAGGTCATCTCCTATTCAAGGAATCTACGACAAAGCGATCGATCGAGAGTCAGCGTATGAACTCCTGACGAAAAAGGTTGAGGAGGAACAAGACGAATCGTCGAAGGACACGAGCGCTGGGGGATCTCTTCTCGACTCTCTCCTCGGTGGAGGCTCTGCTAAAGGGGGACGGCGCCGTCAAAACCCGCTCGAAGCGATGATTACGAGCGCCGCACGGTCGATCGGGAGTCAACTGGGACGGAGTATTTCGCGAGGGATCTTTGGATCGGTAGCGGGCCGAGGTCGACGACGATAGCCCTACTCCCCGTAAATAATAACTTCATCACGACGCCAGATTCCGAAGAGTACCGACTGTCGTCGGCTCTCGCAGCCGTGCACAACTGAGATTCCGTGCTCCTTGGCGATATCACCGATAGCTCGCGAGTCCCACTCAGCGCCGATATCGACACGGGTGGTCGGGATCTCCACTCGCTTTGAACTTCCGGAGCCACTCTTACTTCCGAGCGTGGTTCCACGGGCGTCTTTACACAACGGTTGGGTTGTGTCGGTGTAGATGATTCCCCGAGTAATAACGCCGCAGCCAGAGAGCGCTACAGCCACCATCACCGTGAGAGTTTTGAGCACAACGCGCGTCATGAGAGCTTAGTCGCCGTAGACGATCGTATCGCGCCGGATGTAAGCCCCAAAGAGGTAGCTCTCTATCCCCATGTCCATATGATTGATGGTGTTGATGCCACCGTTCTCAGCTGCCTGCTTAACGCCGGCATCGCCCCAGGCCACCAGCCACAAGATAGAGTAATTCGAGGACACGCCGACCTTCGTTCCAAGCTCGGTCTTCCACAGATCCTCATCCAGTGGCACGCGGATGTTGCTATAGACGCAGCCTGAGAGAACACTGACCAAGAACGCGAGCGAGAGCAGCTTTTTCATGAAAGCACCTTAACGGATAACACGACGGGATTCTTGCCTCTTGCGCGCCGCGGGGCAAGCACTGGAATCACGCCACGGGCGCTATCCACATGTGACCCATCGGCACCATACCATAACCGACCAACAAACTCAATATTTTCAGTATTTTAGCCCAAGTAACAACAAGTACTCAAACTAATCGCCGCAATTGCCGATGGGAACCTATGGGGGAGTGATGGCCAAGGAAGAAAGCTACGTACCATTCGATCGGGATGACGGCGCACGACGCGCAGCCTTACCTCGCACTACTCGCGCGCCCGCGCCTGATCCAACGATATCCCTGGCCGAAGCCACGAAAAGAGAGCAAACCGTCGAGGCAGACTTCTTCTCTAACCTTCTGGCACAGCATCGTGAACGAGCTCGTCCCTACATTGAGGTGTACGAAGCGGCGACCGATCTCATAACCGCCATCGATACCCTCATCGTGAGACACGCTGAGAAATCCGGATTCAATCGTGAGGAGGAATTCAATCGTTTTGGTACGACCCTCTTTAAGGACGCGATTGACGAGGTGATGTCCGCGGCTGAGGATCTGACGGCGCGGTACTTCTCGCGAAGTGAGAAGAAGTATACGTCTGTCATAACAAACGTCAAAGAATTCATCTCTCTGATGAGCGAGACCCAATCAAACGGCCCGCTATCCCGCGATCTCCTTGCGCGGGACGCGTTCAAATTAATCGCTCAAAATATAACCGCAATCTCACTCCAAGATAAGGGAAGCGATGTCACCACTATCGTTGAGCTCGACGCGAACCACCTTATGGAGCACGATCTCCAAGGATGCATGCAACTCGCCGACGCGCTGATCGAACAAGGTGGCAATCTTTCACCGATGGATAAACTTATTCTTCATCAAAGCGCCGTATATCACCGCGTTGGGTACATGATTCCTCCGATTCTACAAGCCATCGCTCAGAGAGGAGTCCAAGGGAAGGATCTCGGTATTCCGATGCTCGGCGCTCATTACATTCGCAGTCAATATGACGATCCGTCATCCGTGTGGAAAGCGATCTTCTCCGCCCACGAGTTCGAGTTACTGCACAAAGCTGTCCTCTATCAGGAAAAGGAATCTGACAACCCATCAGATATGGCGCTCCAGATCGGCACCCCAAACGACGTGACTCGCGAGCACAACCTAGAAGCTATCCTTCGGATCTCGCACAAAGCTGATGAGTAGGGCGCGGCGCCCTCCTCTCTCTCACCCCCACAGCGCTTTGCAACGACCACCCGTTCCTTTGCTCCTCACAGGGTAAGCGTTATTGGATAGTAAGATTTCCAGCAATGGTAAGCCCCTTAGAGATAGCCTCATCCGTGCGCGACACCGCGCTCAAGTAGCCTACCCTGCCCCTTAACATATGGCGTCGTCCGTTCTCCGTTTGTAGTGGGCAAAACGATTATACCTTACGAGGGAGACTTCTATGCCACTGTTACACTACATCCTTGCGATCGCTTTCACGGTCAGCGTTGCAATGGCTCGTACAGGCCAGGCTCAATCGAACATAGCTATCGGAGCTGGGGTGACAACCCTTCGATTCGCGCCGTCTTTTGAGTCCACGGTAGCGACGAGCGGGCTCACCCTCGGCGCTGTCGGGGAATCGAGTGTATTGCAGGGACTCTTTCTCTTTCCCGTTGTGGAGGGCGCGATCGATATCGACAGCGGCCGCGGAGAGATCATCCATGGGGGCGGATTCCAACTCGTGGCACAAAATCTCGACGTTACCTTTCTCAATCTGATCATGGACACCACTGGAGCGACCCCCTTTGTGACTGGCGACCTCGTGGTGAACAACGCGATGATACTTCGGATACCGCTCTTCGACGCTCAATTCCCTCCTCTCACCTTGCCCCTCGATATACGACGCGGAACCGTCGACATCCCTCCCACAAGTATAACCCTGCGTCCTGAGGCCGCGGAGATCCTCAATCGAATCATCGCGTCGACGATCTTTACCTCCGGGCAGCCCGTTGGAACCTCAGAGATGACGTGGATAGTTGGACAGAGTGGTATGTAGTGCCGGGCGCATAGCCATGATGATGCCGTGGAGATGGCCAATCTTCGGAACGCTCGCTCTCGGCGCGGCCCTCGTGGGAGCGACGAGAAGCGCTGCCTCTGAGTGCCGCTTCGTCGAGGCCGTGCGGAGCGGCGAGAGGATGTTGGTGTGCGATGGGGAGAGCGAGCGCCTTCCACTGTGTGGAAGCGAATACGACACCGGAGAGGGGTGTGTTGTTTCACGCCACCCGCCCCGTCCCCTTCGAGCACCTCCGCCCTCCCCGCCACGTCCTCGGGCACGGGAGTCCGATACCCCACGAAATCCCGCTGGTCCCCCTCCACGGGCAGCGGGAGCCCCTTGGCCCAATCGCGCGGAGGGGTTCGATTAATGACTCGACTAAACTCGGAGCATCGAACGTATCTGCCTGGAATGAAATAGGAAACCGGAAATGCACCCTCATAGTCCCCACATTCTGGAGAGCGCTCTCCCTGGGCGGAGCGAGCGCACTCACAACCGCGTATTGGGATAAGCGTCACCAAGACCTCAACGGTCCATATCAGCCGCGTTGAGGGTATTCATGACGTCATTTTCCACATCGAACTCCGCACACTCAAGCGTTGAACCCAAACCACGGCACTCAGAAGAAGTCGAGATATCTCGTCCGCTCTCGGATTTTCGGATCGCGAGGCAACTCGTCGACGCGCGATATCCAGATATCGCTGAGCAGGATCGTGAACCGATTATGCGCCGGATTTTCACCCATGTTGATTTTCTAAGAGCGGCATACCAAGACATTAACGAGGTGAAGGGGAAGCGTATCCTCGATCTCGCGTGCGGAGCGACCAGCTACGAGGATAACGCTCGGGGTAAGTATGACCCATGGATGTCGAGGCTCTTGAAACACCTCGGCGCGTGCCCCCTCGGAATCGACATCTGTCCGCAAAAGAATGAGAGCTTCAACTTTGATACAGCTGACCTTACCGTCCCGGACGCCTTGTGCATCCTCGATACTGCTTCGTTCGACGCCATCTACGTGTGCGCCTTTCCCACCCGCAAGATGATTCAACGTCTCGTTGAGAAAGGCATAGAGTGGGGTCCCCTCCGAGACAACATGACGCAGCACCTCACCCGTTGCCTCAAACCCGATGGAAAGATTATCCGCGCATTCAAAGAGTCTGATGAGCTATTGGTTGAGGAGGCTGTAGCGGTGGCGAGGACCCGACTGCTACGCCCTTCCCCCGACGACGAGCTATAGTCGAGGGCTGCGCTGACGCCCCCTTTATCTTTCCCCCTTTTCCGACTACAACTAGAGCTCGCCATGCGAGTGCTCGTCATAGGAACAACCGTCGATAAGCCAGAGGCCCACATCCTGCAGGGGCTCATGCGGCGTGGTGTCTACATTCATTTTCTCGGGACTCCACTCCCGGAGCATGCGGCGCTCCTACGAGCGAGTGGCGCTTCAATAACCCATCACAACTTCGTCCATCGCTTCGACCTCAAAGGGATCTCCCTCATCCGCAAGATAGTTCGAGAGGACTCGATCAATCTTATCTACGCCCTGTCGAACCGCGGACTCTCATGCACCGTGCTCGGTCTCATCAATCAGAATATCCCGATCGCCACGTATCGCGGAACGGTGGGGCACCTGAGCTGGTTGGATCCATCCTCGTGGTTAACCTTCCTCAATCCGAAGGTTAAAAAGATCCTCTGCGTGTCAGAGGCGGTCGCTCAGTATCTGCGAGATATCAAACTTCCCGAAGAGCGTATCGTCACCATCTACAAAGGACACGATATCGAGTGGTATAGGAGTGATCCTCCATCACGGGCCGCTTTTGACCTTCCTAAAGAGGCCTTCGTCGTTGGCTGCACGGCCATGATGCGCCCGGTGAAAGGGGTAGATATCCTCATTCAAGCCGTTGCCTCTCTTCTGCGAGAGCTTCCAGACCTTCACCTCATGCTTATTGGCGGCATCAAAGACCCCACCATCGAACGATTAATCGCGTCATTCCCCGAGAGGTCCCGTATCCACCTGACCGGCTATCGAAAAGACGCGACCCAACTCGCTACGGTGTGCGATGTCACGGTCATGGCTTCAAAGACACGCGAGGGATTCCCAAAATCAATAATTGAGGCGATGTCCCAAGGAGTACCAGCTATCGTAACAGCCGTGGGTGGCATGCCGGAGCTCGTAGGCCATGGCACCGCCGGGATGATAGTGCCCCCTTCAGATGTTACGGCGCTCGCTGACGCTATACGGTCCCTCTACAATGATAGGGAACGAGCGCGCGAGCTTGGCCGGCTCGGACAGCGCAGAATCGCCGAGGTTTTCAACGTCGCGACCACCGTTGAGAAGATGCACGGGGTGTTCAAGGAACTGGTCGAAGCTGGGGCAGTTCGATGACGATGACGATGACGTACGTCGTGAAACGATAACCGTCTACGAAAGACGGTTTACGTCTGTACCGTAATCGTGAAACGTCATCGTCAGCGAGCGTTACCGCTCCTCAGCGGTCGTGACCTGAAAGTCAGTAAACTCGTCGTGAAGAACCCGCACCGCGACCTCGCAGTACTTTCGTGGGACAAGCACCGACATCTTAATCTCGGAGGTATTGATCATCGTGACGCCGATCCGCTCTCGCGCGAGGGCTTCGAACACCCGTGCGGCAACGCCGGTATGGTATCGCATACCGATACCGACCACCGAGATCTTCGCGATATCTCGATCTATCTTGACTCCCGAGGCACCGAGCGCTGGCACTAACGCCTGAATGGTCTCAAGCGCCACTAGGCTATTCTCATCCGGAACGGTAATACTCAGATTGATGGCGCCTGAATCGACGCTCTCTTGGGAGATCATGTCGATAAAGATGTTTTTTCCGCTCAGCTCCGAGAAGAGTCGAGACATCTCCCCTATCTCTGACGACATCCCCTCAACGACGATCCGAGCCTCATCAGTTCGGTAGGTCACTCCTGTTACGATTGGCTTCTCCATAAGCTCCTCCTCAGCGACTATCCATGTTCCGTTTACGCCCGGAATAAACGGGCCCTCAAATGTTGAAAGCACCACGAGCGGTACCTCGTACCGCATGGCGAAGTACACCGAGCGGGTGTGCAACACCTTCGCCCCGAGGCTCGCCATCTCAAGCATCTCCTCGTGACACACACGCTCAATAAGTTTAGCGTTCTTACACGTCCGAGGATCTGTCGAGAACACCCCCGCGACATCGGTGTAAATAAAGCATGTCTGCGCCTTCACCGCCGCCGCGATCGCTACCGCCGTGATATCTGAACCGCCACGCCCCAAGGTAGTAATGTCGCCACGCTCGTCGATCCCCTGGAAACCAGCGATAACGGGAACGACCCCCTGCGACACGAGTTTGGTGAGCTGCTCAGCGTCTATCGATTCAATCAGTGCGTTTGTGTGCTCGGAGTTGGTTGAGATCTGCGCCTGTTGCGCGAGAAGGCTCTTAGCGGGAATCCCGGCTTCAATCAAACGCATCGCGAGGAGCGCTATCGTAATCTGCTCTCCACTCGCCAACAACACATCCATCTCTCGTGGATTCGGCCTCTCGACACAACTCTTCGCGAGGGCAACCAGCTTATTGGTCTCACCCGCCATCGCCGAGAGTACGACGATAACCCCGACAGCGGGAGATTTCTTTCGATGCTCGGCGACGATCTCAGCGACGTGTTGAATGCGGGAAACGTCTCCAACTGAGGTCCCGCCGAATTTCATCACCACTATGGGCGCTCGTTCACTCATCATGCTCTACCTTTCATCGCATCCAGGCGAGAGGTGAGCTCTCCCCCGGAATCTCCAGTAATCTCCAAGACTCGATCAGTTGTCTCTCCCTCATCGCTCCCGTGAGATAATCGCATGTGGCAGTTCAGATACGGCAGAAGCTCGGGGCACCGCTCTGGCCACTCAATCAGGCGAACAATCTTTAAGGATGGCGACTCCTCAAGCTCCTGCGGCAACACCGTGAGCCGGTAGAGATCCCAATGCTCGACCGTGAGCCCGTTCGGGAGCGGGTACTCGTGTTGCAAGGTATAGGTCGGTGACGAGACCGCCCTCGTGTCTCCCCCGGCGGCGGCGATCAGATATCGGACGAAGGTTGTCTTTCCCGCTCCGAGATCCCCGCTTAGACCGATAACGAGCCCACCCCGAAGGGATGGCGCGAGCGCCTCGGCTATTCGCGCGGTGTCCCTCTCGTTCGCGATCGTGTAACTACTCACCTCTCAAACTCCCCAACAACGGAGGCCGCGGCCCACGCGATATCACTCGCTATAATCGGACCTCCTGAAGCGGTTGAGGCCCGCTCGCCCGCCACCGCGTGAATATAAGCTCCTCGCACGGTGGCGTCAAAGATACGCTCGCATCCCTTGAGGGAGGTCGCAAGTATCCCTGAAAGCACGTCCCCACTTCCGGCGGTCGCCAGGTAGGGAGTCCCCCGTGCGATAATTCCTCCGGTGTTTCCATCCCACACGAGCGTTCCCGCTCCTTTGAGGAGAGCGGTCACACGGTATCGTTCGTACAGTGCCTTTACCGCCGAGAAACGATCTCGTTGGATCTCCGCGGTCGACACTCCTAACATCGTAGCGGCCTCTCCCGGATGCGGAGTAATGACCCCCTCAATACCAGTGAGATCAATCTGATGAGACGCGATCAGAGTGAGGGCATCAGCATCGATCACAACTCGCTTTTTGAGTGCCCGAATAGAATTCAGAAGGGACTCAAGGAATCGGGCTGTTTCAGGAGCCCGGCCAAGCCCTGGTCCCACGACGAGCGTATCCGCGAGGGCGACCGCGTCACCGAGGGCATTGAAATCCTCCCGCGCGTAGAACGGGCGAGGATCATCAATCACCACATTCATGCACTCAGGCGTAACTTCTACCCCGATCCACGACGGCTTGGTGGCACGCGAGACGAGTCCCGCTCCCGCGCGAAGGGCACCCAACGCG
The DNA here is from genome assembly GCA_027486155.1 of Pseudomonadota bacterium. Taxonomy (GTDB): domain Bacteria; phylum Bdellovibrionota_C; class UBA2361; order UBA2361; family OMII01; genus OMII01. Next base: position 10,655 of record JAIXPR010000069.1, read on the forward strand.
GCGAGAGCGCTCGCTCCGGGCATGGCCGCGCATCCACCGATAACGAGGACCCGCCCCTGCATCCCTTTGTGAGCGTCAGCCGGTCTCGTCGATGGTGATGGGATTCGAGCCCCTTCAATTACAGAGAACTCGATACCGCTCCGGCCCGAGATCTCTATCGGCACAACACGTATCGCTCCGCACGCTTCGCGACCTGGAAACTGCATCATCCCACGCTTCACGAGCTCAATGGATACGGTGTACTCAGCCGAGATATGGGGGGCGTACAGGGCGCCGGTATCGGAATCGACCCCTGTGGGAATATCGAGAGCGAGCACTATAAGACCGGGTCGTCGAGCCTTCTCGACCGTCACACGTTCAACAAGGCTCGCGATGGAACCCCGCGGCGGGTCCCGCTGACCCGTTCCTAAGAGCGCGTCGACGATGAGTGTGGCGCTCTCAAGGGCGCACGCGAAATCGTGGTGGGAGATTACCCTCCCCCCACAGGCGCTGACCGCGGTCTCCCCACTTCCCTCAAGGACAGCGGAGGTAGGAAACGAGCTCATTTGAGCGAGACATTCCCTCGA
>JAIXPR010000375.1 GCA_027486155.1 Pseudomonadota bacterium
AAGAAACACATCACGGTCGCGCACGCTTTCGCGAATACTTGGGCGAAGCTCTCCGTTAACAAACTCGGTGAGGTCCACGTTCACTGAGGCCACGCCGCTCAGATTTTCGATCGTGCCCAGATACTCAGGAGCGAGGGAGTTAGAGAGCAGCACCGCTCGCTCTATCTTTGGACCTGGGGCGGATTGTAAAGAATCCTCGAATCGTAAAGCCTTTGCGCGGCGTTCGTCGCGCCACAGGTCGGCCTCGAACGATGATACCACCTCAACACGCGCGGCTCCCACAAAGATGTGAGCCACATTAGAATCACGCAGAGTCGCGTCAAGCTTTTGCTCAAGCGCTTCCACTTCGTCCAGGCGGTGTGGAATGGGACCAGAGTTTAGGAGCTCTTTGCGTAATGCTTTGCCAATAGCTGGGGTCCTCGCAAGATCCAGGGTCGCGTAGAGCTGCGGGGAGGAATAGCCTTGAGAGATGATCGAGGGCGTCATGAGACGTGAGTATTCTACGAATCATGCCTTCGGACAAACGTCGCAATCGCTTTGTTGCTCTCAGCTTTTGCGGGACATCGGGTGGTGTCGCTATGAGTCGGAAATGGGATTGATTGGATCCTCGTCAGAGGGGCTCTCACCGATACGACGTAGGATGACGCAATCGTGTAAGCTCTCGTCGTATGCCATCTCGCTCAGCCGGAGGCCCGGAGGGCCCGCAGCAATCTGGAGAACGCTCCACACGAGAAAACCCATCCTATGGGGATCTCTTCGGCGATCTCTTAGGGCCTCAAGGAGGCGCTCTCTCCGCGTCGGAGATTGAGGCGTTAGTGGAGCCCCCTGGATCGCCTCGATGGAAGGGGGTTCGGGAAGCATTCCTTCCGGCAGCAACAGACCCTTTGGTCGCGCACGCTCGTAAGAGCTTTCACTCCCTCTCTCAAGACCAGGTGCTCGCTCTGCGAAGTGTCTCGGCCTTTGTTCGGTGTACAGACCCAAGCGCGCCACGAGTGTGCGTTATCGCTGGATACGCTGGTGTAGGTAAAACTACACTTATGGGCCCGATCACTGAGTGGTGCAAAGAGAGGATCCTCCCCTTTGCTTTTCTCGCTTTCACAAACAGCGCTGTCGATACAGCTCGCGTGCGGAGTCCGGGTATTTTTACCAAGGACAATGCGCGCACGCTCCACTCGACGCTCTACGGTTCCCCAAAGAACGGAGCGTTCTCGATCGGCGCGCCACGGCGTGGAGCCCTTGAGGGCGTTCGGGTTGTATTTGTGGATGAGGCGTCTCTCGTGCCGGCAGCGGTGATGCGAGATCTTCTGGCGGTCGCTAACCGAAAGGGGATCAAGGTCGTCATCTTCGGGGACCCCTTTCAGCTTGGAGCGGTTGAGGTGAACGAGGAGCGCCCATTTGAGCCGCTCAAAGCGCCGCACGTCGCGATGCGCCATGTAGTGCGCCAGGGAGCGGATTCAGGGGTATTACGGCTCGCGACCACGATTCGGGAGAGGGAAAAAGCGCTGGCGCCCAAAGAGGTGCTTCCCGAAGAGCTCCCCGGTCGAGAGGAGGAGGGGGCATGGCGATTCCCTAAGACTCGGGGTGGAGCGCTCGACCTCTTTGTGGCGTTGTGGCGGCGGAACCCCGGTGGGGTAGCGGTGATAGTTGGAGGCAACAAGGAGCGGGTCACTCTCAATATCGCAGCACGGGACCGGTTGCGGCCTGATACTAAGGGGCCACTGTCTCCCGAGGAGCCATTGATGGTGCTTGGCAACACAAAAGATCTCTCTAACGGCGCTCGAATAAAGGCACCTCAATGGGTGCGTGATTCTGAGGTTCACGCACTCACCTTTAAGCGTTTTGACGAGAGCTTTCACCGCGAGGTTGAGGAGCCGGCCTTTGTGATGATCTCACATGAGCCTGATCCTGAGACGAATATGCGCCGAAAGCTGGTGCTCTTTCCTGAGACCCTGGCGCCGTCTATCGCTCTGATGCCTTTAGTTCTTGCGCAGAGGCTCCCAGAGTCTGAGCATCGGACGCTTGAGAGGTTGTGTCGTGACGCGATTCCGGTAACTCCATACTACGTGGGCACCTGTCACAAAGCTCAAGGGAAGGAGTGGGAGGAGGTTGTTGTGATTCCACCAAGTGCTGACTCCCTCATCCGGCGCGATCCGAACGCGCTCGGTCGATGGGCCTATACCGCGATCACTCGCGCGAAGATGAGGGTGTATTGTGAGGTGCCTGGGTTGTAAGGTTTTGGCGCCGGTCGTAGGGGCCTATCTCTGCCCGGCGTTTGAGAAGGGAAACGACAATTCGTAGGAACGTTACTTAGTCTGTTTCAGAGTATGTCTGCTTTAGGCAAACTGTTTCGGGGTTGCTTCGGTGCTCGAAGAGTAATGCCCGACCAGAGGGCGCTACAGGGTAAATCTCACGGGTATAGCTGTCGACTTTTTTCTTTCAATAAAGTCAGGGCGTGAATTTGAAATAGGAAGCAGCTTTTCGCTTAAAGCGATAATCTCACTGATATCAACTTTTACGCTCTGTGACGCAAAGGCAGATCCGTTGGGCAGGTTTACGGGGGCGCCTAGCAACTCCGCCACCGCCTCAGCTATTTTTGATTGCTGCGAGTCGCTCATATATCTCTAGAGTACCATACCGCTCGCACAGTTGTCGAAATGCCTCTGAATGTACTGTCATTCCCGAGAGTTCAAGGAGGGCGAGCAGATCGCTTTGATCTTTGAGAGCCCGCACAGCGTCCACGAACTTTAATGCGTGCAATTTCATGGCGATCAAGCTCGCCACTGAGGCGACCGGCAGGGGGGGGCCAAACACCTCTGTTGTTGTCGAGTCGTTTGAGACTTTGTCCATAGTCTGCGTGTCTACGAGCATCAGATCTATTGGCCATCCTGTTAGCTCTTTAGACTTTGATTGCATGAAGGCGCTGGACTGGTGGAAGATCTCGTAGCCAAGTCTTTCCAGGAGTCCTCTCCAGAACTCGGCGTCTCCCGCCTCGACCATTATGTCGATATCTCCGGTGGCGCGCATAATTCCATGGACATTAAGGGCGTGTCCTCCGATCAGGAGGAATCGTTTGTGAGCGCTGGTTGCCGCTGAATGAATACCCGTCAAAATCTGCATGGCTTAACTATAGAGAAGGTCGAAGAAGCGAGGCAAGGGAAAGGGCAGGGGGCTATAAAAAAGCCCCGCGCTTTCGCGCGAGGCTTTGGGTTTTGGTTAGCGAAACTCACCCACTTCGCTCTTTCGGAGCTTCGAGGGGTAATTTCGCCTTTGGGCTAAACTATCCCCCTTCGCCCAGGCTCCGGGGGATAATCGACCTTTGGTCGATTACATCATTCCGCCCATTCCGCCCATGCCACCCATTGCGCCCATGCCGCCCATGCCGCCTGGACCCGATGACTCCTCCTTAGGCTTGTCAGCGATGAGTGCTTCGGTTGTGAGCATCAAACCAGCAACGGAAGCCGCGTTCTGCAATGCAGTGCGAACTACTTTGGTTGGGTCGATGATTCCAGCCTTAACCATATCCTCGTAGGTATCGGTAGCGGCGTTGTAACCGAAGTTACCCTTGTTGCTACGAACCTTGTCGATGACGACAGCTGGCTCAGCGCCCGCGTTCGACGCGATCTGCTTGAGAGGAGCCTCAAGAGCCTGACGAACGATCTTAACGCCGAAGAGCTGCTCTTCGTTGTCGAGCTTGAGAGCATCAAGCTTCTCGATGGTGCGGATGAGA
>JAIXPR010000061.1 GCA_027486155.1 Pseudomonadota bacterium
CACTCCGACATTCACCAAGCTCGTGGCGAGTGGGGCAACTCGATATTTCCGATGGTTCCGGGACACGAAGTAGTCGGCAAGGTCGCCCAAGTTGGCTCGAAGGTCACAAACTACAAAGTGGGTGATATCGCTGGTGTTGGCTGCTTCGTGGATTCATGCCGTACCTGTCCGAGCTGTTCAACGGGCGAGGAGCAATACTGCCAAGGACATATCTCCTTCTCCTACAACGGCACAGAGCAAGATAAGAAGACCCCAACGTACGGGGGATATTCATCCCAGATCGTGGTGGACGAGAAGTACGCGCTCAAAGTTTCTCCGACACTCGACTTAAAAGCTGTTGCGCCCCTTCTCTGCGCTGGCATAACAACCTACTCCCCTCTTCGTCACTGGAAAGTAGGGCCAAACAGCAAGATTGGCATCCTTGGCCTTGGTGGTTTAGGCCATATGGGGGTGAAATTCGGCAAAGCATTCGGCGCGCATGTCACCGTGATTAGCACCTCTCAGTCGAAAGAGGCCGACGCCAAGCGGCTCGGCGCTGATGACTTCCTCCTCTCTACGGACGCCGAAGCGGTGCAGAAAGCCACTGACCGCTTCGACCTTATCCTCGACACGGTATCAGCGGAACACGACCTTAACGCGGTCCTCTCCATGATTAAGCTCGATGGAACCCTGGTGTTAGTCGGTGTTCCACCACAGGCTCCGGCGATACACCCCTTCTCCCTGATACCTCGGCGACGTTCAGTCGCGGGGTCGATGATCGGAGGGATTCGAGAGACTCAAGAGATGCTCGACTTCTGCGCTGAAAAGGGGATCGTTTCGGATATCGAACTCATTACTATGAGTGAGATTAATAACGCCTATGCCCGAATGATCAAGAACGACGTGCGCTACCGCTTCGTGATCGACATGAAGACGTTGTAGCCGCTGATTTCCGCTAGGTAGAAGAGAGCGCTCATTCCTGAGCGCCGCATGGTTGCGTTAGGCTAAGGGCTTTTGAGATGCGCAACATTCCGGCGACCGAGGACGGTCGCCCTCCCTCCATCGCGAGCCGTAACATGGGAGGGCGCGCATTCCAGCGCGCCGAGTGATTATGTGAGGCGAAGGTCCTTTGCCATGCACAACAGCGCGGCGACCAGGAATGGTCGCCCTCCCGTCCGCTCTGGGCTCTCTCAATTGAGCTTCAGAGGCCGAATATCTCCCTCCACAATCGGCACTTCAAGAGCTGCCGCGGCTTGCCCCATCACAACTTGCGCATGAGAGCCCCTCTTCGCTGGCTTCCGGTAAAAGAGAAAGTCTACCTGACCGAGTGTACCCTGTTCCGTTAGTTCACGAATACATTTCAAAAACGCTCCCGGGGTATCATCGAGACGAATAAGGGTTTCAGTACCCGCCTCAGTGCCCCTCGTGCCTCCCATGTACAACATGTGTTGCCCCGGTCGTAGCTTCTCCGATCCCGGAAAACTGGACCTGATGGCTTCGTGCAGCGCGTGACGGCGGACGTGCGCCACCTCAAACTCAACGCGAAGATTTCCGATATGAGATCCAACCTGCCGAACATAGGTGAGGCTCGCGATATTGTACTCCTTGACCGCTTCCAAAAATTTCAGCAGCTGTCCTGGCTTCTCGGGTATCTGAACATCGAACCCCTGCCGGTGTTTCTCCCTCGTATTCATTCGAGCATCGGCGGACACCTCAGCCTCAAATCTCTGAGGATCGATATTCTTGCCGGAGAGGAGAGCCACACTGAGAACGGAGCTGGGATCCTGCAGGAGATTGTGACGGGCTATGACCGCCTCTCCGCCAAGCGCGAGCGCTCCAGCTCCCTCCAGTCGAACGCCCGTCGTCGCTTCGTGCGCGCGCATCGCCGCTATCAACTCATCGTGAGGAAGAAGAACCAATCCATCCAGGAGGTGAGACACAGCCAGAAAGTTCTTTCCCACCAACTCGACCTTAGTTCCATCAGCGATCGTATCGGTAAGCGCTCGTACCGGTCGTCCTCGAAGCATCGCGAGAAGAGACGCTGGAGAGCTCTCATCAACCACCCCCACAACCTCAAGAGGTGGGAACTCACTCGGCCAACGGCTCTTGAGCACACTCAACACACCAGCGGCCAATCCTCCCCCTCCGATGGGCAACACGACCCTCACCTTTTCTGGGCGTTGTGAGATGACCTGCGCCTCAAGATGCTCCAAAAGCTCGAACCCGATCGTACCTTGTCCGGCAACAACCGCCTCATCATCAAATGGATGGACGAATTTAGCTTCGCCCGCGACGATTTGAGTATCTTTCCGCGCCTCCTGAAGGCACTCGTCAAAAGAATCACCTACCAATCGCACCTCAGCGCCGAATGAGCGGATGGTTTGGATCTTCACCTGGGGCGCGTTGCTGGGGACATAAATCACCGCCCGCATCCCAAGTTGTCGGGCAGCGTACGCGAGACCTGCCCCGTGGTTCCCCGCGGAGGCGGTTACCAAAGTCCTCTGCCCATCCTGTCGAGCGAGCTCCGCGCTCACCAGGGCACCTCGAACTTTGTACGCGTTGGTGGGATTGCGAGTAGCATCGGCGACGCATATGCCATCCTCCGCTGGGGAAGAAAAGTGGAGCTCTATGTGATGAGATCTGACGAAATCAACGAAAACCTCCGAGAGACTCGCGTTCCTGCGGGCCCGTTGAAGGTCAAGACTAATGGTTTCTTTCGTGATCTCGGCCGGCGTGGCCACCAAGGTGTGGGTATGATTCCGTAACATAAAATGTAAAAAGTACCGAAGAGATGGGTCTAAGAGTTTGTGCAACGTGTTGAGAATGGGGTCCGGGGCGCTGGGAAATAACCGCTACGCAGCAGTTATTTCCTATCAAATCGCAATAATGATGAACGCTGCGATCGAAAGCGTCGCGCGGTTAGGGGTTGAGAATGTCGACAAAGATGAAAACGACATGCCCACACATGTACACAATGAGAGGATGGAGAGTCAAGCGGAGGGCTTCTTAATCGATCTCACGTGGGGAGTGCGCGCACACGGCGCCTGAGCCTTACCACTGGGGGTACCTCTTCGTAACCCTTGGCGTACACCGTAGAGGCCCGAATATTCACCTCGAACGGGTCTATTTACCAGGAGATCCCCGCTTATTTTTCAGGTCCGCGTCGAAAACCAACCCTCCAACACCCTGAAAATCCTCGCCTTTACCTCCTCAGAGAATCTTTTTCGAGGTTTTCCGTACCTTTTAGCCCCGAAGCGTAAACTTTCTGTACGGATAATCCGTACATATGTGTGTGCCAAGGGGAAGGGATTCAAAAGTACGAAACCCTCCATGGCTCAGAAGCGAGGACACGTTCCTCAAAACGTTTATCGTGAAAGGTGGTGTATGTCGTTCGGAACTGAACAAATCAACTCTCCAGTAAAGCTCTATCTCGTTGATGATCACCTCGTTCTTCGACAAGCTTTGGCCGAGGCGCTTGGGCATCGGGGGAAATATTCTGTAATTGGTCATACGGGTAGCAGCAACGAACTGTACAATCAGTCGTCGACCTTTAAAGCGGATGTCATCGTTCTCGACTTCTCCCTTCCCAACA
>JAIXPR010000248.1 GCA_027486155.1 Pseudomonadota bacterium
CTCGCGCGAGTCGTGTGCGCGGCCACTAATCGAATGATAGTTCCGGTTATCGACCATCCGCCATAACTGCTCGTTTGAAAACGAGCGATCTTGCTCCGCGGATCTCTTCGCTGAGACACGCTCGCACCGTATGATCCTCTTACGTACTTGCAGATGGCGCTTATAGGTCAACAAGGATGAGTCCGTTTTTTGGTGACTCCCATCATCTCGGACCGGCTTGCCATCTCTGTAGTGTCGGAGGCTGAAACTATACACGAGGCTTTCCATGCTTGACGCAGTGACCCCATCCCAAGAAATAGCGCCGAAAGATTCAATCTCTGTTGCTCTTACAGCCGCGATAAAGGGCTGGAGTGAGTTTCAAAACTCCGATTTTATCTCGGCCTGGAGACAACTTACGGCGCAAGGGGTCTGCGGTGAGCCTTTCTATCAACCCGAGTGGTTTCAAGTGTTCCAAATCAGCCTAGCGCCGAAAACGAGTCCCTATCTCGTGAGTGTACACAAGGGGGATGATTTAGTTGGCTTGTTGCCGCTCATGCGATCTAGGAGCGTGCTCGGCCGAATACCGGCCTCGTGTTTGCAAAGTCTTTCCAATCTCCACTCCTGTCGCTTCGATTTCGTGCACGACGGCACGGCTAGAGAGCCCATAACGAAGACGGCGTGGGAATGCGTTCGAGACAACGGTGACTGGGACGTCATCGAGGCGCGAGATGTTCCGATGAATGGAAATTTTGAAGGGTTCATGGATCATGCGCGGTTAGATGGGTTTCCGACGTTGCTCTGGCCAACGCGCAAGATGCCTTATTTACCTCTATCGGCGGATCGGCAGGATCCATTTACAAACTGCCCCGACCGCTTTAAGGGATCCAGAAGCCGCCTCAAAGGAAAGGAAAAAAAGTTGCGACAGGAGGGCCCCGTAGATTTCACCCTCACGAAGGAAGCGGATCCAGAGATAGTGGGGAAGTTCTTCAAGCTCGAGGCCTCAGGCTGGAAGGGGCAGAACGGGTCCGCCATCTCGTTAAGTTCCTCGTTGATTAACTTTTACACGACGATCGCGAAGGTAGCTGAGAAGCAGGGCACCCTCAGGTTGTATTCGTTACGTCTGAGTGGTGAGCCGATCGCCATGCATTTCGGTGTACAAATGAACGGCGTCTACTATATCCCCAAGGTGGCGTATGACGAGCGATATAAGAAATTCTCCCCCGGGCTCCTCCTGGCGAAGTATGTGATTGAAGCTCTGACACAGGAGGGAATCTCCTGCTTTGATTTCCTTGGTCCTCGAATGGAATGGAAATGCGTATGGACTCCCTACGTTCGGGAGCACGCGAACTGTTACATCTTTAATCGGACCGTGAAGGGGAGGGCGCTGCATGCCGCTGTTACGGCAGCGGCTCACCTCCGTAGGCTGAAGTACCGGTGGAAGGGGGATCCCCAGGATATTTGAGAGGCAAGCGGTCGCCTAAAGTCGTAATGTGTTCATCTCCTTGTTAGGATCTATCCCTTACCCCATGAAGGGACCCTCGGGCAAAGGGTGGTGTAGGCCCCTGCGCGTCTTCGTTCTTGTGCGCGTACATCTTCTCCTTGTCAGCTAGTGTCGTTTTAGCTAGCGTTCTCGAGATTTCGCCTCGTTGTCGCGTCTAGTAACCAATCATTTTCCCTGCAGGGTGCTATGTCTCATCCCCTCTTTGCCACCAAGTCGATCGAAGTTATTAGGGCTGAAGCGGAAGCAGGGGAGGGAGACGCGCATGAAACGCTGAAACGCTCCCTCACAGGAATCAACATCATCTCTCTGGGCATCGGCGCCATCATCGGCGCGGGGATATTTTCTCTGACCGGTATGGCCGCTGGACACGCAGCCGGCCCCGCGGTGACCATATCGTTTATGATAGCCGGGCTTGGATGCGTGTTCGCCGCCCTCTGTTACGCCGAATTCGCCGCTATGATCCCTGTGGCCGGCAGCGCGTACACCTATACCTACGCGACCCTCGGGGAGTTGATCGCGTGGATCATCGGGTGGGACCTCGTGCTTGAGTATGCGGTTGCCGCGGCAACCGTAGCGATTAGTTGGGCGGGATACCTCAATAAGCTAGTCGCACTACTTGGAGGCCAAGGGCTCGCGGACGCGCTTCGCCCCTGGATGCTCTCGCCCTTCGCGGAAGCTAAGCTCCATGATGGAACTGTAATCACGGGGATTCTTAACATCCCGGCGGCTTTTGTCGTCGTTTTCGCGTCTTTACTCCTGATGAAGGGGACTCGCGAATCAGCGGTCGTCAATAACCTCATCGTTTGCTTGAAGGTCAGTGTTGTTATCTTGTTCATAGCTCTTGGCTGGAGCTACATGAATCCCGACAATCATATCCCCTACATCCCAGAGAACTCAGGGACGTTCGGGGAGTTCGGTTGGAGTGGTATATTTCGAGGGGCTGCGGTCATCTTCTTCGCGTACATCGGATTTGATGCCGTCTCGACAGCCGCTCAGGATGCTAAGAATCCGAAGCGTGACATGCCCGTGGGAATCCTCGGATCCCTTGCCATCTGCACGGTGCTCTACATCCTCTTCGCGCATGTGTTAACCGGTCTCGCGAAGTACACAGAGTTTCAAGGTGCCGATGGACTTGCGCCGGTCGCGATTGCGCTCTCGCATACCCCGTACAAGGGACTGATGACCGCGGTAATCGTCGCCATCTTAGCCGGATATACCTCCGTTATCCTGGTCCTTTTGCTCGGGCAGTCTCGGGTGTTTTTCTCGATGGCTAAGGATGGACTGGTACCGAGCGCTTTCGCACACATTCATCCAGTTCGACGAACCCTTGTGCGAAGCAACCTTCTCTTCATGGTTTTAACTGGGCTATTCGCGGCGATCGTTCCCGGTAATATCGTCGGCGAAATGACGAGTATCGGAACGCTCTTCGCGTTCATCTTGGTATGCATCGGTGTTGTCGTTCTGCGAAAGAAAAATCCAGATGTGCCTCGCCCATTCCGTACCCCATTTGTCCCTGTTGTGCCGTTCCTCGGGATCGGTATCTGCTCGGCGATGATGTACTCGCTCGGCGAGGATAACTGGCTCCGGCTTGTGATCTGGCTGGCCCTAGGGCTCGCGATCTACTTCCTGTATGGTGCTAAGCATAGCAGGCTGCGGAGGGAGTCAGCGGTAACGCGGTAGTGCAGGACGCGTCCCCCACCGCCGATAGCTCGGACGGTGAGGGGCGCGGCTGCTGTTTTATGGTTAACTTCCGGCTACTTCATCGGTAAGAAGGTATCGATCACGTAGAGCCGTTCCGGAAGTTTGGCAACGGTCGCTCTGAGCTTTCTCTCCTCTCTGTTGTACCTGCGTTCGAAGGCAGGTACTTTCTTCCGAGTTTTATTAACTTTCTTTGCCCAGGTCATCGCCGCGTTGAAGAACTTTCGTTGGATACCAAGGGAGTTTACGACGCCATCCGCTACCTTGCGAGGATATAACGTAGTGCAAGTATCTCCCTCAGGGCAGGCCTCGGAAACACATTTGTAATTAACGATCCCGCCGGAAGGATCTACAGTCCATACTAGATCGTCGAGTATCAAAGGCTTGATGAAGGGCGCTTTCTTCAAAATTCTACCTGCTTCGTTGGACTGAGCGTTCGAGACCCGGGGTTTACGATTGTTGTTCCACGCAGCAAATAGAAGTTCGTGGTGAGGGTATACTAGCTGCGAAGCGGACTCGTCGAACGAATATAGTGCGTCGGCGAATTTGGTTACTACAAAAGCTTGTGAGACAACTACTGGCTTTTTGAGGTCACTCTTTAGTTGCTCCCGAACTTTCCTGTCGCACTCAGCGATGTCAGGATGGGGTTCTGGAAGCGCAGCGCAGGTCGATGAGTGCCCAAGCCAAAGGGCAGCGAGCGCGGTGAAATGTAGAGCTGTAAACCTTTTCATATAACATTCCTCTTCAATAATCGCCGACAGCGGCGTGTTTCTCTCGAAGGATATGGGGGTGAATTGTCTCGAGACCGTAAAGGAAGGGTAACAAATGTATAACGAACAGCCGGTCTTCCTGTGTAGTCACTAACTAGTCGGATTCATGGCGTATAACGGGCTCTTGGCGTGCAGCGAAGCGGAACTGAGGTGGTTATTGTTGAGACCTCTGCCCCTTGCTCTCAATCCAGCGCGAAAAGTATTCGGTGCTGCGGAGTCCGTGGTACCACAGGAGGGAACCTACAATATTTCGTTCGCGGAGCGCGATCCCCTCGCGGGCAAGTCGGGCGAGACGCTCCTGGAATAATGGCGCGTTCGTAGCGTGCGAGAAGAGGGCTGTTAGAACATCGCGACCGCGCGCCTGTGCCTCGTTCCACGTGCTCTGTTCGGTGTAGAGCGCGGCGACCCGTTGGGGATAGTGATCCATGCGGTCCTCAATCGTGCCACCGAATCGCTCACCGTCGGTCATCCCCTCGGCCGCTACCGATGTGGCGACGCACGGCGTTCCCACCATCCACCCATCACTAACCTTCCCCTTTAATCCAGCGCCGAATCGAAGTGGTGCGAGGTTGCACCGGTATCGCTGTAACGTTTCATACACGTCCTCAGCTTTACCCATGACACGAAATCCCTCCTTTCGATTATCGAATTGGGAAATCTCTTGGGGCAGGTAGGCGCCATAGACATGGAGCTCGGCGTTAGGCACACCCCGTTCCGCGAGAGCCACACGAATAGTGGGCCAGAGTGTGCGCTTGAGTAATCGAATCGCGTCGACATTCGGTGCGTGGAGACCGTTGCCGATGAACACTACATGCTCACGCTCATCCCATGCTCGAAAAGGGGCGGGCTCGGGATAGAAAAAGCTGGTGACCTCAAGGAGGGAGTTTGGGACCTCATATCGCTCTTGCAGTAACGCTACCTCGGCGTCGGAGATAATCAGGGAGAGATCGCTTCGATAGATAGCGGCCAGCTCCCGTAAGGTATCGTCGGTGAGTGTGAGTGAGTCGGAACTCTCACCAGCGAGAACGGCTCGCTGTCGCTCACGGCGGAGTGAGTGAAGGTCTACCGTATCCAGGACTCGGAGCGCTTCAGGTAGGTGCTCTCTGACCCGCCAGCTAAACTGCTCCTCGATAATGAATCGATCAAAACAGACTATACTGGGTTGATACTCCGCGAGGTAGGAATCGAACGCGCTATCGTTTGGAAGTAAGCGAGCGGTGCGAATGCCGCGCTTTTCGAGCGCTATTTGGTGAGGGTTCTCTTGGCAAGGGGAGACGAATCGCACCTCGTACCCTGCCTCCTGACACGCCTCAAGGAGTCGTATCGTACGACTACCCGCCGCTGTCGCGTCGGGTTCAGGCCAAACGGTGCCGACCCAGAGGATTTTCATGGGGATGATATAGCACCCGTTCATGTGTGGCGGAAGCTTGGCTGCCCTTGAGAAGCGTGCCCGGCCCTAGAATCGCGTGGACTACTTTCGTCGCGGGATTAAAGCGGACTGCTGCTCGATAAATGCTTTGAGGTCGTTCCAACTCCACAACTCCCGAGGGCCTCGAAGGAAGCGGAGTGCCCGATTGTCTGGCGCTTGAATCTGTCCAACGAGGCCACGACCCTCGGTTGATACTCGAAACTCCTGCATGGCGCGCCCGTTGGGTAGAGGAACTATGGAGAAGATGAGCGCCCGTTCATCCTCGTCACTTCCGTCTCGAACGTGAATATCGACGTGTTGGGCGCCGCAGTGGCGCAACCAGTCGAACGTGCTCTTTCCTCGAGACCACTGAACAAGAATGCTGTAAA
>JAIXPR010000217.1 GCA_027486155.1 Pseudomonadota bacterium
AATCAATTTAATGTTGATTTTCAACACAGCCGCTCCGGAACGGGCGGTTCGACGATCTACAGCGTGGGGTAAAACCCTCACATTTTCTGAGGCCTTGGCTCTGTTTGTCCGTCGCTTTGTCCGGCGCTTTGTCCGGCGCTTTGAGTCGCTAACTGTCTGAATCTACTACCCGTGGTTTGCTTAGCGTTTTTGTGACCTTTACCATGTCACATCAGTACAGGGATCCCACCATATCCCTGTAGGACTCATGGAGACAGATCCATGCTCTGAGCGTTCACGTGACCCGACTTGATCCCATTTTCTTGGTGTCAAAGGCTGGAAACGTCGCTCGATAACGCAGTACCGTCTGGGCGAATAGATCGCTCGCGGCGAAGTTTTGTAGTGCAACAAGGGATACATGGCACATTTTCAAGAAAGCCGATTTCTAGGTCTCTCAGGACGAACGCTCGTCGTGACGCTCGTGATCGCCGCGGCGGTGATCGGACTCTTCTTCCTTCCCGAGGCGATTAAATTCGCTCTCAAATCATCGGGTACGCCCGGGGGTGAAAGGCGAGCATCGGTTGAAGGACGGGCACGACGGGAGGTTAAGGAGAGGACGGAGGAGCGAGGGGCGCTCTCTCCTGAGGCTCTCAAGGCGATTAACTCCTCGGTAGGCGCTGCGCCAACACCGAATCCGCCGTCGGCTCCCGTATCGCGTAGGGACGTGGAGGAAGGGGGGAGCGAACGCCCCGGACTCTTCGATGGCTGGAACTTCAAAGTAAAAGCGGGCGAAACAAATGGTGGTGGCGTTCAGGTGCCAGCGTCGTTGTCTATCGACAAGATGGGTGGGAAGGAGTTTCAAGCGATCTTGAAGCAGAGTCGAGGCGATGTGAAGGGCTTTGCCAAGAAGCAGCTCTCAAAAAATCTTGAGGCCCAGTCCATTGTAGAGACGTTCGTTGATCAACTTGAGTTGGCCGCTCGTGAGAGCGCCAAGGGCATGTCCGCTAAGCAGCTCACGGCGGGTTTGCGGGATCTTCATGTAAGCACCATCCAGGCGCTCTCTCGCTCAGGGCTCGATCGGGGAACTATCCTTGAATGGCTCAGGATTCCGGTCGTTTCGTTCATCGACGATCGTGTTGGGGTGGACGCTCAAGAGAAAATCCGAGATTACTTCGTCCCTCGGATGATGTTACGGGCGGTGAGTGTTCGACAAAAGCCGACGCATGGTTGGGGAATGGATGGACGCTCTCCAGCGACCGTCCGCGCTGAGCTCTCCTTCCGTGGTACCGACATCGAGAAGGTTGTCGTGTACGCAAACGGTCGAAAGATGTCTGAGGCCGGAGGGCCGCGAAATGGGGCGGACAACCAACGACACGTTCGAGTGAATGGAGACGCGCACGGTGTCTGGACCTTCGTAGCCTATGACCGTTTCGGCGCTCGACCGTTCTGGAAGAGCTACTCGTTCTATCCTAAGGCTCGGCGGTTTCGTCAGTCTCGTCAGGGTGAGTACCTGATCGCCTTCAAGCCACATAGCGCCCCAAATTCGCTCGACCGGTTCTTCCTCGTCGGAAGTTCCGCGCTGAGGCAGAGCGGCGATTCGATGATCTCGACGTTCTAGATCTAGATTTGTCCCGACGTGCGCCCCGCGATCGGGAGGGCGGTCATTCCTGACCGCCGAGTGGTTGCGTAAGGCGAAGGTCGTTTGAGATGCGCAACATTCCGGCGACCAGGAATGGTCGCCCTCCCGTGTGTCCAATCGTGGGAGGGCGGTCATTCCTGACCGCCATGTCGTTGCGTCAGGCGAAGGTCTTTGCCTACACCGCCGTCGCCTCAGCGATCTTGATCAACTCTAACCACTGATCGAGCTTGATGCTCGCGCCGCCGACGAGGGCGCCGTGCACCTCTTTGAGCGCCAAGATCTCAGCGAAGTTAGTTGGATTCACACTTCCTCCGTAGAGGATGACCGCTGATCCTGGAAGGTTGTGTGACGCCCACACCTTCTGGATGTGCTGATGGGTCTCTTGAATGTCCTTGAGCGAGGCAACTTTTCCGGTGCCGATCGCCCACACAGGCTCATACGCGAGGATAACCTTGGTGGCTGTTTCGGCGGTGAGTCCAGCGAGAACGGGTTGGAGCTGCTCCTCAAGTACGCGCTCCGTCTTTCCACTTACGCGCTCGCTCTCGGTCTCGCCGATGCACACGATCACCTCGAGTCCCGCTTTGAGAGCAGCTTGTGTGCGTTGTGCCGTTGCCTCAGAGGTCTCTCCGAAGAACTGACGACGCTCAGAGTGTCCGGTGAGGGTGAAGGTCGCGCCGAGATCCTTCAGGAAGAGGGGAGAGGTCTCTCCGGTGAAGGCACCGGACTCAGCCCAGTGGACGTTTTGAGCGCCGACCTGGAGCGATGTTCCCTTAAGCTCCTCGGCGACAGCCGACGCGCTGATACTAGCGGGAGCGACCCACACATCTGTCTTTGAAAGGGGTGTAATCGATTCTTTTAACTGCCTGGCGTACGCACGAGCCTGTGTTGGCCCGAGGTTCATCTTCCAGTTTCCAGCGAGGAGGTGTTTTGTGCGCATAAAAGGTGTCGTTGAGAAAAGTATGTAAAAAAAATGGGGGCCGCCTTGTGAGCGAGCCCCCGCTTGGTCACGAGTCCCCGATTAGAGGCTCTTCGCGACCATCTCGGTTACGTCACACATACGCGCCGAGAAGCCCATCTCGTTGTCGTACCACGATACGACCTTCGCCATGCGCTTTCCGATAACCATCGTTGAGAGTGAATCAATGATAGAGGAGTGTGTGTCACCTGTGTAATCGATCGAAACGAGCGGCTCCTCGGAGAATCCAAGGACCCCCTTGAGAGCGTTCTCGCTCGCGCTCTTAAGGGCGCGGTTGATATCCTCAGCGGTCGCGTCCTGAGCGAGCTCAGCTACGAAATCCACAACCGACACGTCTGGGGTTGGAACGCGAATCGCGAATCCATCCACCTTTCCGACGAGGTCGGGGATAACGAGACCTACGGCCTTAGCGGCGCCGGTTGTCGTTGGGATCATCGACATACAGGCTGCTCGAGCTCGACGGAGGTCCTTGTGAGGGAGGTCGAGGATCGACTGATCGTTCGTGTAGGAGTGGATCGTCGTCATCGTTCCACGAACGATTCCAAAGTTCTCAACGAGTACCTTTGCGAGTGGCGCGAGGCAGTTCGTTGTGCACGAAGCGTTGCTGATGATGTGGTGCTCAGCTGGCTTGTACGCTGTGTGGTTTACGCCGTAGGCGAGAGTGATGTCAGGGTTGGTCGCTGGAGCGGAGATGATAACCTTCTTCGCGCCGCCCTGCATGTGAAGCTGTGCCTTCTCCTTCGCGGTGAAGATACCGGTGCACTCAAGAACGATCGAGGCGCCAAGTGAGCTCCATGGGAGCTTGGCTGGGTCACGCTCGGCGGTGATCTTGATCTGCTGTCCGTTCACGGTGATGAATCCGTCACCAGCCTCAACGGTGCCGGGGAAGCGGCCGTGTACTGAGTCGTACTTGAGG
>JAIXPR010000201.1 GCA_027486155.1 Pseudomonadota bacterium
ACGACCTTCCCCACTTTTACGTCCACAAGGGGCTCGGCCTCGTCGCGGACGTGTTTGGTAGTTTTGACTTCACTAAACTTCCTGGCGCCGTAGCTATTGGTCACGTTCGGTACACCACGGCTGGTGGCAACCGCCTCGCTAACGTTCAACCTTTTGTGGCGGATATCGCCCTCGGTCACACGGCCGTAGCCCACAACGGAAACCTCACGAACGCGGATGACCTCCGACGGGAGTTGATCGAACAAGGCTCTATATTCGCGTCGACCTCAGACACCGAGACGATCCTTCACCTCCTCGCTCATGGGGACAAGGATCAGCCGCTCGTCGAGTCTGTAATAGCGGCCCTCCAGAAGATAAAAGGCGCCTTCTCCCTTCTCATGCTCTTTGAGGATCGCCTCATGGTATGTCGTGATATGCACGGACTACGTCCACTCGCGATCGGCGACCTTAACGGAGCTCCGGTTTTCGCTTCAGAGACCTGCGCGTTTGACCTTATCGGGGCGACCTACGTTCGAGATGTCGAGCCGGGAGAGCTGATTGAGGTCTTCCGTGATGGCTCGATGAAGAGCTACTACCCCTTTGGCTTCTCACGCCCTGCCCCGTGTATCTTTGAATTCGTGTACTTCGCCCGACCCGATTCCAAGGTATTCGGCAAAAATGTGTATCAGCTCCGCAAGAGCATGGGACGCCAGCTCGCTATCGAGAAGCCTGTCGTGGCGGACCTCGTTACCGCGGTCCCTGACTCAGGCGTCGCCGCGGCTATCGGCTACGCGGAGGCGGCGAAGATCCCCTACGAAATGGGCCTCGTGCGAAATCACTACGTCGGAAGAACGTTCATTGAGCCGAAGCAGTCCATTCGAGATTTCGGGGTGAAGATCAAACTCAATCCGAATCGTGACGTTCTCGCCGGCAAATCGATCGTCGTGGTCGATGACTCGATCGTTCGAGGAACGACGAGTAAGAAACTCGTGGCGATGCTCCGCCAAGCCGGAGCGAGGGAGATTCACCTGCGGATCTCCTCCCCTCCTACGACGAATCCTTGCTACTACGGCATCGACACCCCCGATAAACATGAGCTGATAGCGTCGAAGCACTCAATCGAGGAGATCGCGGAGTATATTGGTGTCGACTCACTCGCCTACCTCTCGATGGAGGGACTCTATCGGGCGGTCGAATCAACGCAAGGTAGCTTCTGCGATGCGTGCTTCTCGGGGAACTATCCAGCGGGCACACCGGTTCAAATTAAACCCAAACGGCAGCAGATGCTATTCGAGCGTGACTAATAGCGACCTTTTTGTAGTATCACCTTTACGCCCTCGGAGCTCATCACGTACCCGATGATTATCACTCCTATAGTAATACCGTAGGCAAACGGTACCGGTGCGAAGCCAAGAGCTGGAGCGATCGGTGAATAGGGCAACCAAATCGCGGTGCATGCAACCGCGAGGGATAACAGAAGGAGTCCCCCTCCGACTCGACTGCGCCAGAAGGGACGCTGGCTTCGAATAACCAAGAGTACAAATATCTCGGAGATAAGGGACTCAAGGAACCATCCTGTCCTAAATACCACCGGAGAGCCTCCCATGATAAGCAGGGCTCCAAAGGTCATGTAGTCAAACACCGAACTTACACACCCGTACATCACCATCGCTCGGGAGATGACCTTGAGGTTCCACCTGAGAGGGCGAGCCATCATCTCCCGGTCAACCGTGTCGGTGGCCAGGGACATCGCTGGAAGATCGGAAAGAACATTCAGGAGAAGGATCTGAGCTGGCAGCAGTGGGAGAAAGTCAGCGAACAGGGACGCGCCGACAACGGAGAACATATTTCCGAAGTTAGCGGAGGTCGATATCAAGATGTACTTGAGGGTATTTCCAAAAGCTCGCCGTCCTTCTAGCACCGCTTTCAGAAGGATATCCATATCTTTGGTCACAAGAACGATATCAGCGGCCTCCTTCGTCGCGTCTACCGCGGACTCTACTGAGATACCCACATCAGCGGCTCTGAGCGCGCTCGCGTCGTTAATACCGTCTCCAAGATACGCCACCCCGCGATTCGATTGTTTTAGACACCGCAAAATTCGCTCTTTTTGATTGGGCCCTACTTCGGCGAATATGTCGATCTCAAGAGCTTTCGACCCAAGCGCTAGATCCGTTAGTTGATCGACCTCCGTTCCCGTCATCAATGCCTCAGGGGACAAAACTCCGAGCTGCGAGGCCACGTTCGCCGCGACAAAGCGATTATCTCCTGTTACCATCTTGCAGTTGATACCGGCCTGCTCAAGCGCCTGAATGCTTTGGATGGCTGTCTGTTGGGGAGGGTCGAGAAACGCTAGAAATCCGAGGAAGATCATCTCTCGTTCATCCTCATGCCGAAGAGGATGGGTCGTTGGATACTCTCGATAGGCTACCGCGATGACCCGATATCCTTCCTTGCTTAAACTTTGAAACCGTTCGGACAGCCCGTAACGAGAGTCGGCAATCGGTTTGCGCTGTTGATCAGGGCCCTCAATCCAAGCGCAAATAGAGAGGACCTCTTGGAACGCTCCCTTGGTTATCATCAATCCCGCATCACGGTGACGCAGGAGCACACTCAGTCGTTTTCGAGTGAAATCATAGGGCACTTCATCGATCTTTTCGAACTCATCTGGCGTCTGAATTCGCACCTCCCGAAGCGCGTCATCAAGAACGTTGGCATATCCACTTTCATGGCGCGCGTTGAGGTGGCCATATAACCTAACTAGTTCACTCTCACGACCATCAATGTCTGTCGCTTTTTCCAGCGTCACCGCGCCTTTCGTCAGAGTTCCGGTTTTGTCGGTACACAGGATCTGGACCCCACCGATGTCAGCAATAGAGGTAAGGCGGCGAACGATGGCGCTTCCCGCGGCAAGACGACGGGCGCCCTGCGCGAGAGTGGTAGTAACTATCGCCGGAAGGAGCTGTGGGGTCATACCGACCACGAGGGCAAGGGTAAATAGCAAGGTATCCAGCGCTGGACGTCCGTATCCGATGTTGATAGCTAGAGAAAGTATCGCCATCGCTCCAGCTATTTCGAGAAGGAGGTATCCGAAATGCCGCACTCCGAGCTGAAATTCGGTGAGAGGCGGAGTCGCCGCGATTGATTGCGCCAGCCGCCCAAATTCGGTCTGTCGGCCTGTAAGAACTACAACGACGGTCGTCCGGCCACTCATGACATGGGTTCCCGCGAAGAGAGCATTGGATCGCTCAAGTAGCGTCGATGACGCATCCACCTCAACATCCTCTTTTGCGGCTGGAAATGATTCCCCAGTTAGGGCTGCCTGATCAACGAAGAGATCTTTAGCGTCAAGCACCCGGCAATCGGCCGGCACTTGAGAACCGGCCGAAAGGCACGCGATATCTCCAGGAACGATTTCGGAGATGGGGATCTCCCTCCATGCCCCATCGCGTAACACATTCGCTCGATGTTCAAGCTTCGCCAGCAGGTACTGAACGGCGTTGTGGGCTCGTAGCTCCTGAAGATAGCTGAGAAACGAACTCACCAGGAGGATGCCGAGAATGATCGATCCTTCGATTCGATCCCCAACCCACGCGCTCAAGACAGCGGCAACAACGAGAAGGAGCGCAATAGGACTACGCACTTGGTTCAACGCGAGCTTGAGGCGCGGATAGGTATGCTGAAGCGCTACCTCATTTGGTCCGCACGAGATCGCTCGTTCCCGTGCTTGCGTGGAGGACAGTCCTTTGGATGAAGTATCCACCAGAGCCATCAGTTCACTTTTGGAGATACTCCACCAAGATGTCGACGCGATAACCATATGTAATAACTGGATTGCCAGTCCGGTCTACCATGAAGAATAATCACCCAAGGTGATCCAGCACAGCCGCGACCTCGATGCTTCTATTCAGAGAACATCCAACTATCCCCGAAACACTATCCTCCGTGAGCCTTTAGTGTTGACTTCCCGATTGTTCGCTCATAAGTTGAGGGTATGACACGCACTTGGCGATCCTACGTCAGCTTTTTCTTTTTCCCGCTCCGCGGGTAATAATCGTTCCTTCCCTCACATCTCCATTTTTCCCTAACCTCCCCATGAGAGGCTTGTTTGTATGGTTACCACAGAGAATCTCCACGTTGAGTCAGTCGATACGCTCCCAACTCCTGCCGCGGTTAAAGCCGCTCTCCCCCTTCCGGAAAAGCTAGAGGACCAGATCACGGAGTGCCGCCGAACGGTTGAGGCGATCCTCGACCGCAAGGATCCGCGAAAGCTCGTGATCGTCGGCCCATGCGCGGCGTACGACCCTGAGGCGACCCTTGAGTACGCGGAGCGTCTCAAGGTCCTCGCGGAACAGGTCAAAGATACCATGTACATCGTGATGCGCGTGTACTTCGAAAAGCCCCGTACGACCACCGGATGGAAGGGACTGATCAACGATCCCCGACTCGATGATTCTTTTCACGTTGAGGAGGGACTCTACGTAGCTCGAAAACTCCTCATGTCGGTTGCGGAGCTTGGGCTTCCGATAGCCACGGAGGCGCTCGATCCGATCGTTCCTCAGTACATCGGAGACCTGATTACATGGACCGCTATCGGTGCGCGGACCGTTGAGAGCCAAACTCACCGAGAGATGGCGAGCGGGCTCTCCTCCCCTGTCGGCTTTAAGAATGGAACGGATGGAAACATCCTCATCGCGATTAACGGCATCATGTCGGCAGCCTACCCGCACCGTTTTCTCGGAATTAACCAGCACGGCCAGTGCTCAGTGGTACAAACCCGAGGGAATAAGTACGGTCACATCGTGCTCCGAGGAAGCAAGTCCCCGAACTACGACGCCGAGAGCGTCGCGGCAGCGGCGACCTTAATGGCCAAGCACGGCATAAACCCGAATATCATCGTTGATTGCAGCCACGGTAATTCTAACAAGGATCACAACCGACAACCGGTAGTGTTCAAGGAGGTGCTGAGCCAGGTGCAATCGGGCGATTCTCCGATAGTTGGATGGATGCTTGAAAGCAACCTCTTCGAGGGTCGGCAGGATCTTGGGAGCGGCGACCTACGGTACGGTGTTTCTATCACCGATGCGTGCATCTCGTGGGAGAATACGGAGGCATTGCTCAAAGAGGCGCATGAGGGGTTGAAGGGGTAAGTATCCTTTATTCGGGATTAGAGACATTCCGGCGACCGAGGACAGTCGCCCTCCCATCGTGTGAGTTCGCACATCAAAAAAATACCACGCCCCGGAATCCGGGAGGGCGGTCATTCCTGACCGCCATGTGGTTGCGTACGGCGAATGTCTTTCGCGATGCGCAAGATTTCGGCGACCAGCAATGGTCGCCCTCCCGAGATACCGAATAGAATGGCTTTAGAAGATGAAAAAGAAAATGTTGGTGAAGCAGCGCAAACCAATTAAAAAACCGAGACAGATGATGGCCCCTGCTGTGCTTTCGTAAGAAAGACAACAGCAAGGGCGCACGACGTGGTTCAATCCTCATTTCTCCGCACGGGGTCAAGCATGCCTGAACCGTGAATGAGCATGAGCATCGGAGCGACAGCAAGCAGCATAGCTGGCAACACTACCGGTCCATTTGCCACAAAGGGCTCCCCGAAAGGACCGAACTTTGTGACCATCATCACCAGAGGCGCTGCCGCCAAAGGCTGAATCAGGAGCCACGAGCCAAGCCATTTCCACTTCAGCTTCGGGATTTGGAACCAACGAGTTATCTTATTTTTCTTTTTCATAGTGAATCACCCAATGGGTGGTTCAGCGCGCTCGTGACGCGCTCAACGACCCACTAGATAACCCACAAACAACCTTCCTCTACTTCACCAACACACCTCAAAGTATACCAGAGGAAGAAAGGCTAATGCGCCTAGCTATAACGACCTGCCTGCCTAAACCACCAGAAATGATCCCAAACGGACAGGTTGTCTCATCGTGACTGAGCGCTATCTATCGGGGTGAATGCGGGTTATCTTAGTTCCTTGTAGCGACAAACCACCCATCAATCCCCTTTGACTGAAGAAGAACGCGTACATCCCTTTCTGCAGAGTTGTTGTTGAAAGGGACCTCGCCACCCCTGTGTCGACAACAGTGAGGCTAGGTAAAGCGCCGATCTCCCACCCCTCAGACGCATTCAAATACTTCAAGTCATCCTCGGTCATGAAAAAAAGTGCGTAGCCGAATTTCTGGACTCCCGCCTGAAATCCGAAGGACGCGGAAGTGGTGTTATAATACCCGGCGACCGCGCCTCGCTTGAACAGCGCTCCATTCCCGTACTGAGCCGCGACTACAAAGCCTCCTTTGATGATTTCAGGGAAGACGAGAATACCGGCTGCTTTTTCTCCAAGGGCGGCCGCGGCGGGAGTGGTTCGATACAACTCCTGCAGCGCCTGGCGTGCGGAACTTTGAAGTTCCCGGGCGGATTCGGCGTGGGCGCTCGGCGCTGCGAAACAAACGAGCGATGTCGCAATCGAGATGGCGAGAGTGCGAATAGAGAGAAAGTATAGCATAGGGATACGAGTATACGCGCGAGCGGCGCGCGCCTCATGTGAGGGAGATCACGATCGACGCCCTCTCTCCACCGTCCGCCGCGTCATTCAGACGGGAGGGCGACCGTCCTCGGTCGCCGCACAATCACGTACATCAAACGACCTTCGCCTCATGTAGCCGACCGGCGACCGAGGACGGTCGCCCTCCCGCGTACCGTGTTGGTACACAGTAACGCCTTACTTCACCTGCGGCTCCGGTTGCCATCCACCTCCGAGCGCCTTGTACAACTTGACGATCGCGGCGAGGTAAAGCTCCTGCGTGTTCGACTGAGCGAGCTCGGCGTTAAACAACGAACGTTCCGTATCGAGCACTTCAAGGTATGAGGTCACACCGTCCATGTAGCGACGGCGCGAAAGAAACGACGCGCTCGTTCCCGCCTTGACCTGCGCCGTGCGAACGAGATTCTCCTCCTTGAAGGTACGAACGCTTACCAGAGCGTCCTCTACCTCTCGAACCGCCTCTAGCACAGATTGCTCGTAGCTTTGGACAGCCTGTTCGGCCTGAGCCTCAGCCGCGTCAACACGGGACCAGCTCTTGCCGAGGTCGACGAGCGGGCCGAGCATTCCTGCGCCGATATTCCAGGTTCGAGAGTCACCCTTGAAAAGATCGTTGTGTTCAATCGAATTCAACCCGAGGAAGCCAGTGATACTAAACGCGGGATACTGCTGGGCGCGAGCGACACCGATTCGCATGACGGCGGCGCGAGCGCTCTCCTCGCCGGACCTCACGTCAGGCCTCCGCTCCAGCAACATAGCAGGCACACCCGCGGGGAACTCTTTGATGGAGATAGGGTCAATTCTTGAGGGTCCACGCTTGATAGGGTGCGGAACCTCTCCAAGTAAAACACACAACGCGTTCTCGAGGAGGCGTAACGCACGCTTTTGCGCCACGAGGGCAGCGCGAGCTTCCTCCTCTTGGATCTGCGCTTGGTTTACATCGAGAAGTCCAACATAACCGCCCTTGAATCGCTGTTGGTTCAAAACCGTCGCGTCATGACGA
>JAIXPR010000149.1 GCA_027486155.1 Pseudomonadota bacterium
CCAGGGGCTCGTCGTGAGGGGGGACCGCAAGGTGAGTTCATTATGGGGCGCAATTGCCTTGAAGAGGTGATGAAGCGTTCCCCTGGTCGATTGCTTGAAGTTTACATCGCTGAGTCGCGAGATGAGGGACAGGGGAGGAGTGGTCAACGTCGCTCCGATATCGTTGAGCGGCTCGACGATCTTTCGATACCAGTGCGAGAAGTTTCCCGCCGCGAACTCGATTCGCTAGTTGCTTCGGATTCCCATCAAGGAGTCGTCGCGAGGGTTTCTCCCCGTTCCTATCTTTCACTTGAGGACCTTCTCGAAACCGTCCGTGAGTCGGAGACCATATCTATACTAGCCCTCGACGGTGTTTTGGATCCGCAAAATTTCGGAGCGATTCTCAGAGCGGCGGAGTGTTTCGGTATCGATGCCGTTCTCTGGTCCAAGAATAGGGGAGCCCCGATAGGGCCGGTCGTATCCAAGGTGAGTGTTGGCGCGAGTGAGCTCGTGCCATTGTGTCCGGTATCAAACCTTCACCGAGCCCTGGAGCAGTTGAAAGAGGCCGGAACATGGATAGCTGGGACGATGATCGCCCCTGACGCGAAACCGCTGGATGCCTTTGAATTCTCGGATAAAAGCGTGGTGGTTATGGGGGCTGAAGGAGAGGGGATTCATCAGCTTATCGAAAAGACCCTCGATTTTAGGGTGTACCTGCCGATGGCGGGCGCGATCGATTCCCTGAACGTTTCTCAGGCTACCTCGGTCTTCCTCCATGAGCTGGCAAAGCAGCGTAGACAAAAACGAACGCTTAAAGTAACTTAAAGTTCGAGGTGACGAACCAGATGTCAGCAACTGAAAGTTACAGTCGATTCTTTGAGGTTAGGTTGGAGCTCTTTGATGGGCCCCTTGACCTCTTGTTACATCTCGTGAAAAAGCGGGAACTGCCGGTTGAGAAGGTCTCGCTCGCTGAGGTGACAGGCCAGTACCTTGAGTGCATTAAGGCCCTCCGCTACTACGATGTGGAGGTTGCCGCCGAGTATCTGGTTATCGCGGCGACGATGCTCTCGGTAAAGGCGAGTGTCCTCCTTAATGACCCTGTCGAGCTCGTTCCAGATGAGAATGGAGATCTCGTTGATCCTCACGAGGTTCTCATTAATCGACTAAAAGAGTTGGAGGCTTTCCGAGCGGCGGCCGCTAACCTTAATAGCCGACCGGTGTTGGGACACGATGTCTTCGCGCCCCCTGTTAAAGCGAAGAAGATCGATCCCTCTCTTATTCCGATAGCTCAACACGAGTCAGAGCTTCTGGTTCGCGCGTTTCATTCGGTACTCTCCCGTTTAGGCGAGAAGGGGGCGGTCATGTCGATTTCGATGGACCCTGTGACCGTGGTTGAGCGTATGCGAACCGTCGTTGATACCCTCAAAGCCAAGGGAGGAGGGGGGACCTTCGCGGAGCTTCTCGGAGAGGCGTATGACAGACGCTCCGTTATCGGTGTGTTCGTGGCGGTTCTTGAGCTGTGCAGGCGCGGCATGTTGTCTGTCGCTCAAGAGGGTGTCTGTGGCGAGATTCGTCTCTCACTTTCAGAATCTCCTTACGGGGCACTTTCAGAATCTCCTTACGGGGCACTTTCAGAGTCCCCTGAGGGGGCGTCCGCTCCGATAGAGGACGAAGCGGTTGAGGTTGCGGCATAATCGGAACTAACGGCAGGCCGAACGAAGATAACAGGCCGAACTAAGATAGAGGCAATTCGTAGTAAAGGTATTGAGAGATGACAACTGAGGACGTGGTTGAGGCAAATCAAGAAGAGCAAACGACCTCTCATGAGGAGGTGAGTGAGAAACTCGCTGACCAACCCGAAAGCCCGGAGTCGTCAGGCGACACCCAGGCGTCCCACGAGGTAGTGGCCGCGAGTGAAGCGGGGGAAGCCTCTGAGCAAAGGGAAGCTCAGCCATCGACATCAGGTGAGGAAGCGCCGCAAGGACCACAGTTAACAGAAAAGAAAAAAGTAGGGCTCCTTGAGGCGCTCTTGCTCGCCAGTGGGGACCCCCTGCCGATAAGTCGCGTCGAAGAGCTTCTTGGATGCCAAAAAGCTGATGTTTTGGCCCTGGCGGAGACCCTTAAGCAGAGTTACGCGGCTGAGAGTCGAGGGCTTGAGTTGGTGAACGTTTCCTCGAAGTTGCAGCTTCGGACGAAGGCGCTCTACGCCGAGTACGTCAGAAATCTCATCGCGGTGAAGCCGCGTAAGTTATCTCAAGCAGCGCTTGAGACCCTCGCGGTCATCGCTTACCAACAGCCGGTCGTGAAGAGCGAAGTAGACAAGATTCGTGGTGTCGACGTTGCTCCCACTATCAAGACCCTCCTTGAGCGGAAGTTGGTCAAGATACTCGGATACCAGCCCTCTGTTGGGCAACCCGCCCTCTACGGCACAACTGAGGATTTCCTAAGCATCTTCGGCCTAACGTCACTCGCCGAGCTTCCATCCCTTCGAGACCTTAAAGCGCTCGTCAAGGAGCCAGGAGAAGCGCTTGAGGTAGCTGAGAGCGATGAAAACTCAGAGGATGCTGAGGACGGTGATAGCTCTGAGGACGTACAAGAGAGTGGTGAGGAAGCGGTGAGCACTGAGCCATTGCCTGAGACTCGGACCACCGAGAACGCGACCGTGATTCAATAACAGAGCATAGCTCATTCAAAGATAGATGTATGACAGAAGTTCGGCTCCAGAAGTTTTTAGCTGAATGTGGTGTTGGTTCCCGTCGAAAGATGGAGCAGTTCATCAAAGAGGGGCGAGTCCGTGTTAACGGTCAGGTAGTGACCGAGCTCGGTCGAAAGATCGATCCCTCAGTGGATCAGGTTGAGGTGAATCGCCGACCTGTGCGCGCCGCGCCGAAGGGGATTTTGCTGTTGAACAAACCTCGAGGGGTTGTTTCAACTCTGAGTGATCCTGAGGGGCGTCGAACGGTATCTGAGTTCGTCACCAAGCACTACGCGTCGTATTTTCCTGTAGGCCGATTGGACTGGGACTCCACAGGATTGATGATCCTTACCAACGATGGCGAGATGGCGGAGCGATTGATGCATCCTCGCAATGGCTTCGAGCGCGTGTATGAAGCTCGGGTTGAGGGCAGTGTGCCGCAGGCGATCTTGGATAAACTCCGAAAGGGAATCCGTCTGTCTGATGGAATGGTTCAAGCTGAAGCAACCATCATGAAGACTGATGAGAACTCAACATGGGTTGAGGTGAAGATCAAAGAGGGCCGCAATCGAGTCGTTCGTCGGGTGTTCGAGAAACTTGGACATCCCGTGATGAAACTGAAGCGTACGGTCTATGGGCCTTTCAAGATCGGGCGGCTTCAGGTTGGACAGGTACGTGTTTTTACCGCTCGGGAATTTCTCCAGGTTCGTCACAAGGTCATGACGTTCAAGGCAGAAGAATCGGCTCCTGTTGAGCGAGAGCCGAAGGAGCGGCCGCAACGTCGCCCAGAGGGGAGACTCTCCGATTTTGAGCGGGAGCGTCCCCGTCTTAAGCCATCGCGTGATGGTGATGAGCGCCGGTCAGCTCGAGGGGAACGCTCGGATTCTCCTCGTTCCAGTTCGTTAGAAAAGCGCTCTGACAGGGAGGACTCACGGCGGGGCGATCGCCGAGACGGAGGGCGCCGAGACGGAGGGCGCCGAGATGGAGCGCGCCGAGAGGGTGGTCGCCGCGATGGTGACCGTCGAGAGGAAAAACGTCGAGATGGCGCTAAGTCCCGAACCGGCGGTTCAGCGCGTCGTAGCGGTACTCGCACGCCTCGTCGTACTGGTCGACCCCGTAGTCGCGAATAGGCATGTCGTCGCGACTAAGATGGGTTTCGGCCACGTCGAAAGGACTAAGAGTTGGCGTGGAGCTCCCCACAAAGGGTTCCCTCCCATGTGCGGCGCAGTGAATTCATCAAAACGATTCGCTTCGCCCGTTTAAGATCCTCTCGCACGAGGACTCTCTCCTCGATTTCGCCTCTCGACAGAAGCTCCGAGCGATAGCAGCCCCCGAGCAGTCCACTCATAATCGGAGGGGTATAGAGTTTGCCGTCAATCTCAAGAGAGATATTCGCGATCCTCGTCTCGGTTAGTTCGCCCCGTTCGTTCCACAAGATAACATCGTGCGCTTCGGGATCCTGGGGTACAGCTTCGTCGTAGACCTTTCGGTCCGTTGTTTTTCGGTAGAGAGCGTATTCTTGTGATGATATGGGCTTCTGAGCGAGCGAGATCCGATATGGATTCGAAAGAGGTGTAAGTGGCGCCCACTCCGTTTTCATCAAACCTTGCGCGGTGAGAACAAGGCGAACGCGATGCGGAGAGGACCGGTCTTCCAGGTTCCTCGCGTCGTTCGAGAGAAGGGAGGCGACTTCATCTCGATCAAATTTCCATCCGTAATACTCCGCTCCCTCCTCCAGTCGGGTAAGATGCCGCGAGAGAAGGAAGAACCCATTGCCAGGTTCCCATAAGATCGTTTCAAAGAGATCGAACCGGTGCGTGGGGCGAGTAATAGCCGCTGCTTTCGCGAGACACTCCTCATATTCCGCGTTACTTGAGGAATCCCATACGATACCACTGCCAACACCGTATTCGGTGGTTCCCTGAGTATGGTCGATCAGTGCTGTGCGAATCGCCACGTTGAACCATGCGCGATCATCGGGAGAGATAACCCCGATCGCTCCCGTGTAGATCCGTCGAGGGGTCGATTCTTCGCGGGCTATAATGCGCATCGTCTCCGCTTTCGGGGCTCCCGTGATTGAGGCCGCGGGAAAGAGCGCTCGAAAGATCTCGACCAGTGACGCGTTCGTTGTCGCGTGGACCTCGCTCGTCATTTGGAGCATCGGAGGATACTTTTCAATCTCGCACACAGAGGGCCATTGAACGGATCCGCGCTCCGCGATTCGACTGAGATCGTTACGGGTCATGTCGACGATCATGATATTCTCGGCGCGATTTTTGAGGGATTCCCTGAGCTCCTGAGCGAGCGAGAGATCCTCTTCGAGTGTGCGGCCTCGAGGACTCGTTCCTTTCATAGGACGACTGATAAGCTTCGCGCCGTTTTTCGCGAAGAAGAGCTCTGGCGACGCGCTCGAGATCGTGAATTCCTCACTGTGAATGAGGCAGCCATAGCTGCCCCCCTGGGTCTGGACCATCTGTGTGAAGAGCTGAAGGGGATCAGGTGAAATCGCGCTGGTCAGTCGGAATGAATAGTTCGTCTGATAGGTGTCTCCGCGAGCGATCGCGGATCGAATCGAGTCCACCGATCCCACGTAGTCCTCCTTAGTTATCGAGGATGCCCATGCGAGAGGGGCGAGTGGGGGCGTTGCCGCTAGCGAGGTAAGGATAGTCGGGGGAGGAAAGAGAGCGAACCAAACCTTAGGAAAGGTGGGTTCGTGGCGCACAGAGAGCGCTGGGTCGAAGGCGGGAGCTGCCTCATAGCTTACCCAGCCGACCGCCCAGTAGGGGCCGGCTCTACAGCTTTTCTCTACCTGATCGATGGTAGAGGGTGCCTCGTTGAGCGTTTGCGCCACATAGACCCGCTCCGGGCTCGTAAAGCGGAGCCATTGACGATTGTCAGGGTCAAAAGCGAGGGCATACGGGGGTGTTTTCATGTGGCTGGGTAAAGGTGGCACTTAATCGGAAGAAAGTAAAAAGAGCCCGAAAACTATAATGTTGGCTATCACCTCTTTCAGCGTCCGGTTTGCTTGCACTTACGTCGGTCCCTGTGTATAGTCGTCCTCCTAGTCGGCACTTGGTTCCAGGTGACGCACCCTTGATGCGGGGTAGAGCAGCCCGGTTAGCTCGTCAGGCTCATAACCTGGAGGTCGTGGGTTCAAATCCCACCCCCGCTTCCATTATATTTCCTATCAAAACTTGGCTTCGCCAAGATTTCGATGACGGGTTAGGGGAGTTTCCCCTAACGACCCCGTTGAGCATTCCTATCAAAACTTGGCTTCGCTAATAGCCCCTATCGAAACTTGGCTGCGCCAAGATTTCGATGACGGGTTAGGGGCTGCCCCCTAACGACCCCATTCAGCGTTCCTATCAAAACTTAGCTGCGCCAAGATTTCGATGACGGGTTAGGGGGGATTCCCCTAACGACCCCTGCGACTGCTGTTCCGCGATAGGGGAGGGCGACCGTCCTCGGTCGCCGGAATGTTTGCGTCGGACGATCCTTTTCAAATCCCTTTTTCAGTCCTTTGCTACCAAAACTGGGCTTCGCCAGGATTTGGTAGACGCGCAGGGGATGGCGTGCACTGAACCCTTGATAATTCGGTCCTAGGAATCCGGGGGGCCCGTAC
>JAIXPR010000027.1 GCA_027486155.1 Pseudomonadota bacterium
GATCCTGCGCTGGTAGAAAAAGGTCCATCCTCACCACTGAGCTTGCCTGACGAAGCTTCTCTTAATGGAGCACAGATTGGCGATCGAGAACCAGTAAACCTTCCCCCTGCCCTGCGCTCGAAACACGTCAAGGAATGGATGGCGCGCATCGTGGCTGAGGCGCCTACGCCTCAGCTTCGCGAGATCTACCGTGAGCGGATCACTGCTCTTTTCGACATGAAGTCGGAGGGAGCGTTTAAGCTGCCCGTTTCAGCCGTGAATGCGTTCATGCACCGCTTGCCGCTTAAACAACAAGAACGACTCTATGCAGACGTTGTAGCGGCCGTGAAGGAGCGCTCCCACTATTTTGAGGAGTACGATCGCTTTGAGCCTCTGGTCGCAAAGGATCAGGGCCCCAACAATGGGCATCTCGCCATTCCGCTCGTGCGTCAATCGTATATGGAGTCTGGTATCTTCGCAGCTCACATGCAGGCACTCGGGGCGGTCCTTACGATGAACGGCCCGGTGCTGCCTGCGTCGGCCAAACTTGAATCGACCCTGGTTGCCTGTTTGGGGATTAGCCAGCTCTTCTTAAATCACCCCGTGGTTGGAGTGCCGATATGTATCGCTAGCTTCTGGTTCAATAGGTTCAGAGTAAACAGAACACCTGAAGTAACGCTCATTAGTGGGCTGATAGATGAGTCTCTCTTACAGAGCCACTTCGTATCGTCCGCCGATGAGCCGATGATAAGCGGCCCTCGCGGAAAGAGCGGGCACGCATCCGTAGAACAGAACCTGTTAATGAGCTTGCGATTCTTACGACTGATGGGACAAAGTGCTTCGAATTTAGAAGCGTTCATCCCCAACATGAAATTTGATAAACGATTGGGGCTGTATCCGGAAGTACAAGCGAAAGTCGACCGATATGCGCGCCAGATCGGTTTAGCTGGTGAGGATGCGCCGGCACTTTTACAGGCGACCAAAGATCTTCACGCAATTCATCGACTTGAAAGCGCGGTCCTTCATCACAACGCATGCGTGATAGCGCAGCGGTGTGTGCAGAATTATATGCAGGACTAAGAGCAGCTTAATTTCAGACAGCATGGCATCAGTCCTAGATAGGCAAATCGATCGCTTGTTTTGTGAGTAGCTGATCTTCGGTAGTGAGCCCAATCTCGACCCCCGCGATACCAATGAGAGATATTTCAAATGCGGAGTTTCCAGCACCGCCTCATTTCAGAAGTACGGTGCACAAGGAAGAAAGCACAAGAAAGAAAGGCGCTCGTCGCGCCAACTCAAAGTGAGAGGGGGCATCGGTGGCGATAACGACCGCGTCGATAATTTAATCCGAAAGCAGCTGGTTAACGTCATCGGAGAGTGCCCTGCGAGCCGTACTTCTCTCGAATCTTAGCCGATCGCTCCCAGGCGCGATCGCAGATCGTTCGAAGTGTACACCGTGGATTTTCGTGGATGTTGCGGATGAGATTGGGGCTCCAGTATCCCGCTCTTACAACGGAGAGATTTGTTTTTGCGGAGCGCGAGGTTCCTTTAAGGAACACCTACTTGTGAGTAAAGCGCTACCCATATTTTTGGCCCCGAGAATAGATTGGTACGGGGATACTCAGGACAAAGATAGGTTGTCACGGGGTGACGGCCACTAAGTTACGGTGCATTAGATTGGCACGGGGATACTCCGGACATAGGATAGTTCGGTTAGGGGGCTATTCTGAGGCGCTAGTCCGAGGCGCTACTCCGAGGCGCTATTCCGAGGCGAGGCGCGACATAGTACACCAGGCGTCACAGTGGCTGGTGGAGCGATTTTGACAAACTTGTGATCTATTTTTCAGACCGGAGCGAGGCTGTTTCGCACGAAAGCCGGTAGCAGATTAGCCAAGATAGGCTGACATGGAGGGAAGAGCCCCACGGGAAAAGGTTCGGAGTAATCGCCCCGTAGCCAATTTATCCGCACGTTGCGAGCTTGCGCGCGCAGATATCGAACGAGGGAGATGAATGCGATCCTACGTGGAATATCACTGCAGATGCACCACATTCGTCGCCCGAACGTGATCGGCGCGTATGGCATATCGATAGGCTGCGATATGACCTCGTGAGCGGAGGGTATACGAATCCCTTTGGCTCGTCGTATCTCGGTCATCTCGATCTCTATCTCTTGCAGTCTCTCAAGGACCCGTTGATTGAGCGCCTGTGATGTTAAGCTTTTCGGGAACGCCACCTGCCAGGCGTCGGGTGTAAGGGTGAACTCAAGGGTCTCTTTCGACCGTTGCTCCACGGACCACGCCAACTGCCCCTGTTGTTGAGCGGAGAGTCTCCCTTTGGGTAACGGATCAATCATTGGTCTTCGGACCCTTTTGACCTGCTTTGTCCCCTGGCCAGACGTCAACATCCCCCAGCTAGAGACCCCTTGGTATGTGGAGATCGATTCTGCGAGATGCGCTCGCGTAGGGTTCGCGTACACGTAAGCTATCTTCTCTATGAGGTCGCTCTCGGTGAGGATAGCCGGCGAGTGATACCCTTCGCACCAGACGGTTACCTGCCGTCTCCCCATAAGCCGGTTTATGGCGTGCGAGGTCTCACACTTAAAGCGCTCCATAAAGCTCTCCACAAGCTCAGGGTCCTCAACCAATACAATAAGGTGGATGTGGTTTCCCATAATGACAAACGAGATAACCTTAACCGGGTAAAGGTTCTGAGCGACCGCCAGAGCGCTCCACAGGATCCTCTCCATGAGGGGAGTTCGGACAAATGGCAGCCCCTGCTCGACACGGGAGGTCAACAGCACAACGGTATGGGGCAAGAGAATTCGGGGCGGACGAGACATACAGGTGCTCCGTTACAATGTATGTCTTTAATCGAAGATATGGTCGATCAGGTGCTAAGAAAGTAGTGCTAAGAAAGTAGCCCCGTACCAATGAAGAGTCTAAGAAAGTAGCCCCGTACCAAAGAAGAAGAAGAAAGTAGCCCCGTACCAAAGAAGAGCTAAGAAAGTAGCCCCGTACCAAAGAAGAGTATCAAAGAAGAGAAGCGTACCAAAGAAGAATGTGCAGAGACGATACGACCACCCTTTACGGAGCGGTCGATGGTACCGCTCTAAAGACGACGACCTGCTTTGAGGATCTGCTCACTCTATGTACATACGTCGACTTTGTTGCCGTGAATTGAGTCTTTCTCGTTGCCATCGCAGCGTTCAGGTTGAA
Source organism: Pseudomonadota bacterium (assembly GCA_027486155.1). Classification (GTDB taxonomy): domain Bacteria; phylum Bdellovibrionota_C; class UBA2361; order UBA2361; family OMII01; genus OMII01. Next base: position 3,195 of record JAIXPR010000027.1, read on the forward strand.
ATTCTCGGTAGGTACAGCCAAAGCCGCCGCGGTTCCGGTGCCTTTAATGCCGCTAAAAGTATACTCGTACAAGTTATACACTACGCCAGGCGTGAGCCCACTTAGTGTGGCTTGGAGTGTGAAAGGCTTCATGGTGTATTTTGGAGCCGTGTTGGTGCAACTCGACCCGTCTTGGGCGGAGCCGATCATGCTATTTTCGTACTGCCATCCAGCCTTTGGGTCCTTAGGATTGGCTTTACCGTTTGTGTAGGTAGCTTTCGGGATCGTTATCTTAATCGGGACGAGGTAGGGGCCACCACTGGAGTTATCGATCGCGCCGGAAACGGAGAACCCGTAATTGTGGCCAGTGATAGTAACATAACTATCTTCACCATCTCCTCCGTTAATCGTGTCCGTTGGAAAGACCCCCGGGACTATAATTGAATACGCTTGAGCTGAATTTCGATTGGCCTGTTCACGGGTGCGAGCGAGGGAGCCGAATGTGTACCCGAAAATATAAGGGGTGCAACGGGTGTTGTCGCGACCAGCGCCCAAGGGGATCGCTGGATTAACGTCTGCGGGCGTATCCCCGTCAAGGTTGTAGGAACCGTGGTCGTCAAAATACAAAACGTCATCCCCGTAATAAGAGCTGTCCAACGGGGAGTGGTTAGTTCCGATCGCGGTTACCGAGACGATGTGGTCATACTGAGGATCGGCTGCTCCTTGAAACAGGATCCCAATTGCAACCTGATGGCCCGCTATGACCTCACTCTTTACCCATGATAGGAAGTCTTGATAGCCGGTAACTCCGACATTAGCGGTTTTGAAACCAGTTACGTAAGGGTAGGTGGTTCCGACCAATCTTGCGTTTGCCAAACACGCCGGCGCATTGGCGTATTCATAAGCACCGGTTACGCCTGTTCCTGGAGTTTCC
>JAIXPR010000196.1 GCA_027486155.1 Pseudomonadota bacterium
CTCTAGCAGATCCCGAATCGTATGAGCGACCGTTTCCCAATCCCCCATACTTTCCGCGTTAAAACCGAGATATGTTCCAGCCGCGAAGAAGAGCGCAAAACGCATCAGCTTCATAAGCAAGGCCCCTTTCAACCCACTAAACTGAAGCAACCCCCTCAGACAGACGAGAGCCCCCGACCCTTGTGCGCCCCACGTTCGCGAAGCGTACAGTAGTTGAGATTCCGCTCACGCTCGATCGACGCTCTACTAATTCGAGCCTGCATTCAGAAAGGGAAGATCTGCCATGGTGCCGCCTGGTAAGGTCCTCTTTTTAAACGAAGGAAGATGTGGTCAGCGTCGCCGCTACCCATCGGCTCATCGTGCGGGTCGACACGTGCTCGTGCTCGTAAACGTGAACGTGAACGTACACGCATAGTAAGCCACACCCTCTTGCAGAATTGGGAAAGACACCTCCAAAACTCCAGTAAAACGAGGCTCTTCATACGAGGCTCTCCCGGCGAGAAATATATTCTTGCCTGGTCAGTCTGAGGGCTCTCGTTACAGAACTCGGAGAGAATTCTAATACCTCGGGTACGTTCACGTGCACGAGCACGAGCAGGTGCACGTGAGAGGCTAGTATCCACCAATAAAATAGGCAGGTTAGTCCCTAAATCGGACTCTCTGACCGACTCAAAAACGCGAGCATCCACAAATACTTAGCAGAATTGGCTCTGGAGCCCCTTCAAATGCAACTCTCCTATTTGATTGGGGGGTTATGTTCCATGTATGGTGTCCCTATTACCGTGCCCAGGTCCCTCAGGGAGCTCCTGGTGCTGCCCGACGACACGCATAGAACGGGATGGGTGGTAGACCCTCCGTTCACATCAATCTGTTCGCTATGCAAGACGACAAGCTCATCGATACCCTGAAGCTCCCCGAGGATCTACGGACCCTTTCACTCCCGGAATTGGAGCAGGTAGCGTCGGAACTTCGAGATGAGCTCATCGACACGGTCAGCGCCTCCGGTGGCCACTTCGCCTCAAGCCTCGGCGCGACCGAGATCAGCGTCGCCCTTCACCGAGTATTTGATACCCCACACGATAGACTGATTTGGGACGTCGGCCATCAAGCGTACGTTCACAAGATGCTCACGGGTCGTCGTTCCAAGATGGGCGGCATTCGAACCAAGGAAGGAATCTCGGGCTTCCTCAAGAGAAGTGAGAGCCCCTTTGATGCCTTCGGCGCTGGTCACGCGGGAACCTCCGTCTCAGCGGCGGTAGGTATGCGAGTAGCGCTCGATACGATGGATCCCTCTCGCTACGTGTGCGCTATTATTGGCGATGGTTCCCTCACCTCAGGCATGGCGTTCGAGGCGCTCAATCACGCCGGCGACCTCGGACTCAAGAAGTTTATCGTAATCCTGAACGACAACGAGATGTCTATCTCTCAAAATGTCGGCGCGCTGAGCTGGCTCTTCTCGCGTGCGGTAACTGGAGAAACGGGATCGAAAGCTCGTCAGACCTTCAAGGATCTCTATCGCAAGGGATACGTTCCTGACTTTCTCTACAAAGCGATCGATCGCGCGGAGGAAGCGACTCAAGGGTTCTTCTCCTCTCCCGCCATGCTCTTTGAGGCGTTCGGATTCCGCTACATCGGCCCGGTCGATGGCAACAACCTCAGCGAGGTAGTGGTAGCCCTTGAGAACGCTAAGCGGCAGGATATCCCCGTTATCGTTCATTGCCGTACCGTGAAGGGCAAGGGATACGAGCCAGCGGAAGAGGATCCGATCATGTGGCACGGTGTTGTTCCGTTCGACCGCTCAAAGGGCGAGTTCAAAGCAGCCAACACCACCCCTGCCCCGAAGAAACTCCCCTCCTACACCGGGGTGTTCGCCGATACGCTCATCGACATTGCGAAGGGCGACAAACGTGTCGTCGGCATCACAGCCGCGATGCCGAGTGGCACCGGACTCGATAAGTTACAGAAGACCCTTCCTGATCAATTCTTTGATGTCGGTATCTGTGAACAGCACGCGGTGACCTATGCGGCTGGACTCGCCTGTGAAGGGCTCCGACCTGTCGCGGCTATCTATTCGACCTTCTTGCAACGCGGCTACGACCAAGTCGTGCACGATGTGTGTATCCAGAACCTTCCCGTTACCTTCGCGATCGACCGCGGCGGTGTTGTCGGAAACGACGGCGAGACACATCAAGGTGTTTTTGATATCGCGTACCTTCGTCCGATCCCGAACATCGTGATCATGTCCCCGAAGGACGAGAACGAATTACGACACATGCTCCATACAGCGGTGCTTCGTAACGGACCATCAGCGGTACGATACCCTCGCGGTAACGGCATCGGCGTCACCTTAGACGAAAAACTCACCCCACTTCCTATCGGCAAGGGAGAGATCGCCCGTAACGGTAGCGACGCGCTGATTGTGGCGTTCGGCCCCATTATCGCCAACGCCCTCAAAGCAGCCGATATTCTCAGTAACCAACACAGCATCTCGTGTACGGTCATCAACGCCCGATACGCTAAGCCGCTGGATACGGAGCTCCTCGCTCAAGAGTTACCGAAGTACTCAGTCGTGTGCACAATCGAGGATCACGCTATCGCTGGCGGTTTCGGAGCCGCTGTCGTTGAATTCGCTAACGACGCGGAGATTCCTCTCCAATGTTCGATAAAGCGTTTCGGGGTGGAGGACACATTTGTGCCTCATGCGTCGCAAGCGGAGCAGCACATCATGAACGGATGTGACGCCGAGAGCATCGTTCGGTACGTTCGTGAGCGACGAGCTGCCCGCCAATTAGTTGCGTAAGACGGTATCTTTTCAGCGACATCCTTTGCACTCGGTGGGGCCTGCGTCCTCGTGGCCCGTATCGCATCGCCTATCGATGAAGACTTGATACCTCCACCGGTCATACGGCCCGCCAGGAGTCGGGCCTTACCACGGTAACGCGTATAAGCTAGTGACACCTGTCGTGAAAAAAGAC
>JAIXPR010000059.1 GCA_027486155.1 Pseudomonadota bacterium
CAGACAACGGCAAACCCACCGAGGTAGTCCGTGACACCGCGATCCTTGGGGGCGATGAAGTCAGAGAGGCAGAGATTTGGCATCCCCTGACGGTCCCGCTGTTGCCGCAAGAAACAGAACCGCTCAACCTCATGCTTGCCACTCTCAAGATCATGAACAACGACGTCGTCACCCTCACCGTGAGCTGGATAGATACCGACCACACCCTCAAGCCAAAAACGCTTCTCTTCAATGATCCGTTTGAGCAACGTCTGACCATCGGCGAAGATCTCTTTCGCTTGGGCGCCATAGGTGGCGTTCTCAAAGATCGTTGGGTACGCGCCTTTCAATTCCCAGGTCCAGAAGAAGGGCGACCAGTCGATGTAGGCCGCGACCTCGGCGAGCGGGATGTCGCGCAAGGTGAGATTGCCCAGCACAGATGGCTTCTCGATCTCGTACGGCGCGTACGAGTAGCGACGCTGCCGCGCCTCGTTTATCGAAATAAACTTCAACTCATCGCGCCCCGCCGCAAAGACTCGACGTTGCTCGGCTTGACTCTCCTTGAGCTCCTTCACGTACCTCTTACTTCGCTCCTCGCTGAGAAGGTTTGCGCATACCTCCACCGCCAGGGACGCGTCAGCGACATGAACGACCGGACCGGTGTAGTGAGGGGCGAGCTTGATAGCGGTATGAGCTCGGGAGGTTGTCGCCCCACCGATCAAGATAGGAGTAGAGACACCCTCACGCTCGAACTCTTTGATATTTAACGCCATCTCATCAAGAGATGGGGTGATCAGACCACTCATGCCGATCAGATCCGCTTTGTGCTCGCGGGCCGCTTTAAATATCTCCTGGAACGGAACCATCACGCCGAGGTCGATAACCTTGTAGCCGTTGCACGCCAACACGACCCCAACGATGTTCTTGCCGATATCGTGCACATCGCCCTTCACCGTCGCGATAAGGAAGGTCTTCTGAGCCTCTGTCGAGCCCTTTGCCGCCTTTTCTGCCTCCATGAACGGCTCAAGGTAGGCCACCGCCTTCTTCATGACCCGGGCGCTCTTTACCACCTGTGGAAGGAACATCTTACCAGCGCCGAAGAGGTCGCCGACGTGCTTCATGCCATCCATCAACGGTCCCTCGATCACGTCGAGCGGCCGTCCAAGCTGAACCCGCGCCTCCTCCGTGTCGGCCTCAATGTACTCCACGATACCTTTCACGAGGCTGTGGGAGATGCGCTGATGAAGTGGGAGATTGCGCCACTCAAGGAGCGCGCTCGTATCCTTCTCCGTCGACTTACCCTTAAACTGCTCAGCAAACTCGATCAGCTCCTCAGTCGCTTGCGGATGGCGATTGAGGATGACGTCTTCAACCCGCTTAAGAAGCTCCGGCTCGATCTCCTCATAGACCTCAAGCATCCCTGCGTTCACGATCCCCATATCGAGACCTGCCTGGATAGCATGATAGAGGAACACGGCGTGCATGGCTTCACGTACGTGGTTGTTCCCGCGGAATGAGAACGAGACGTTGCTGATACCACCGCTGGTGAGACATCCGGGACAGGTCGCCTTAATCTCACGCACCGCCTCGATGAAATCGACGCCGTAGGAGTTGTGCTCCTCGATGCCAGTCGCGACGGTCAGAACATTTGGATCGAAGATGATATCGTGCGGAGGAACTCCAACCTCCTCCGTGAGAATCTTGAACGCCCGTTGGCAGATGCGAACCTTATCGCCCTTAGTCGCTGCCTGGCCCTTTTCATCGAAGGCCATCACAACCATCGCGGCACCGTAACGAGTAACCGCCCGAGCCTGCTCCTTGAACTTCTCCTCACCCTCTTTGAGGCTAATAGAGTTCACGATCGCCTTCCCCTGAACACATTGAAGTCCAGCCTCAAGCACCGACCACTTCGAGCTATCGATCATGATAGGAACTCGGGCGATGTCAGGCTCACTGGCGATGAGGTTGAGGAACTTCACCATGCACGCCTCGCTATCGAGCAACCCCTCGTCGAAGTTTACGTCGATGATATTAGCTCCGTTCTCAACCTGTTGCCGAGCCACAGAGAGCGCCGACTCGTAGTTGTTCTCCTCGATCAGTTTGCGGAATTTCGGAGAGCCGGTGACGTTCGTGCGTTCACCAACGAGAATAAATGGGTTCTCAGGGGCGATAACCAACGGCTCGAGCCCCGAGAGCGCCAACCGGCCCTTAAGCTTGGGGAGCGCGCGAGGAGGAACGTCTGTTACGCGGTCGCGAATGGCCCGGATGTGCTCCGGCGTGGTTCCGCAACACCCGCCGACGATATTGAGAAGCTTATCATCCGCGATCTCTCCGAGCGCGCCGGCGGTGTCTGACGGCCTCTCATCGTAGCCGGTATCGCTGAGGGGATTCGGAAGTCCGGCGTTCGGGTAGCAGCTGATGTAGCAGCTCGCCACCGCCGCGAGCTCTTGCAAATACGGACGCATCTCGTGAGCGCCGAGGGCGCAGTTTATACCTACGCTCAGCGGACGGGCGTGTTGAACTGAGTACCAAAACGCCTGCGCTGTCTGACCCGAGAGCGTTC
>JAIXPR010000366.1 GCA_027486155.1 Pseudomonadota bacterium
CAATTACAGATCCTCCTTCTTCCCAAAGATCCGAACGATCATAAGAACGTTATCCTGGAAATTCGAGCGGGCGCTGGAGGAGATGAGGCGTCACTGTTCGCGGGAGAGCTTTTCCGTATGTACTCGAGGTACGCGGAGAATCGTGGCTGGCGTGTTGAGGTCATGAGCGCGAGCGATGCCGGACCGGGGGGAGTCAAAGAGGTTATCGCGATGATAACCGGGGATGGGGCGTTCAGCCGTCTCAAGTATGAGCGCGGTGTGCACCGAGTTCAGCGCGTTCCGGCGACCGAGGCCGCGGGGAGAATCCATACCTCGACCGTAACGGTCGCCGTACTTCCTGAGGCAGAGGACGTGGAGATCAAGATCTTCGATAAGGATCTGCGAATCGACGTGTATCGCGCTGGTGGGCCAGGTGGACAGTCTGTTAACACGACGGACTCGGCTGTTCGCATCACGCACATTCCAACGGGCGTAGTTGTCGCGATGCAGGATGAGAAGTCACAGACCAAGAATAAAGAGAAGGCGATGCGAGTTCTTAAGGCTCGTATCTTTGAGCAAAAGCAAGCCGAGCTTGACGCCGAGCGCCGAGACGACAGACGTAGTCAGGTAGGAACGGGCGATCGTTCGGAGAAGATTCGAACCTATAACTTCCCGCAGTCTCGTATTACCGATCATCGTATTAAGATATCGGTAAGCGATGTGGAGGCTGTGCTTGGTGGAGATGTGGACCAGTTGATCGATCCGGTCGTTGCTCATTACCAAGCCGAGGCGTTGCGTGGAGAGACTGTTGTCCAATAATGACCCGACTATCGGTGAGTTGCTTCATCGAGGTTCTCTTGCGCTCTCGGGGGTATCCTCCTCAGCTCGCCTTGATAGTGAGGTGCTCCTTGGGCACCTGCTCGGATACTCACGCACCCAACTGATCATTAACAACTCGTCGCTCTGCAAGCCGGAGGTTGTAGCGCATTTTAGCGGGTTGCTGGAACGGCGGCAGCGAGGCGAACCGGTCGCGTACATCACGGGAGAACGTGAGTTCTGGGGATTGTCCTTCACGGTGTCGCCGTCGGTGCTTGTGCCGCGCCCCGAGTCAGAGCTTATTATCGAGGAAGCTCTGGCGTTTGTGGGGAGCGCGCGTTCCCTACGTTTCGTTGACCTCGGTGTCGGTTCTGGCTGCCTCTCGATAGCGCTTGTTGTTGAGCTGGTGAAGCAACGGTGCGACGTTCAAGGTATTGGTATCGATATCAGCCAGGAGGCACTCACGGTCGCTCAGGCTAACGCTAGGCGTCACGATGTTTTTAATCGAATCGCCTACGCGCGCGGGAATTGGTTTGATGGGGTTCAAAAAATAAAGCCACCTTACGACATCATCATCGCGAATCCCCCCTACATCGATCCAGCCGAACAGGTGCCGATAGAACTTTCATTTGAACCACGAAACGCGCTCTTCGCCGAGGAGAGGGGACTGCGGGATGTACGACTCATCCTTGAGCAATCGCATTCCAGACTGCGGAGCGGTGGGCTGCTCTTGGTTGAGGTCGGTGCTGGTAAGCGACGAGCACTTCAAGATCTCTTGCACGCGTTCGAGGCTCAGTATGAGTTTTCTCTCCTGGGCGACGATTCGGAGCAGGATCGATTTACGGTGGTTAGGGCGGTGAAACGGTAGGAAGTCGCTCGAGTGAGGACTCGGGTGTGACATTGCGGCGACCGAGGACGGTCGGCCTCCCGCGTACGACCCGTATCTGGGAGGGCGGTCATTCCTGACCGCCGGAACATTCAGGACCGCAAAGGACCTTCGGCAGACGTAACCATGTGGCGCGCAGGAATGCGCGCCCTCCCGGGATACGGGTCGTATGGCGGAAGGGCGACCGTCCCCGACCGAACTAATTCGATATCTTCGCAATCAGCCGCTGCTTCAACTGGTCCACCTTGTCGAGGAGCCCCGAAAAGAGGTTCATGACGTGCGATGAGTGTTGAAATCGCTGCTCGGCAACTAACTGAAGCGAGCGCAGGTTGAGGTTAGACGAGCTCGTAACCCCTAAATCTTTGGCCAGAGCCTTGAGCTGAGCGGAGGTCGCCCCCTCCTTGAGGCTGTAGGCCTCGAACAGGTTGTTTTCGGCTTTCGTAAAGTTAGAACCAACGAGAGTCGCTGCCTTGTCTACGTTCGTAATGGGTGTTGCTGCCATAAGTCTCCTTTTTTCCTAGGTTTTGCCTTGGCTCCTCCAGCGGTGAAGCGAGAAGGAGCGGGTAAAGTTTTCCTATAAATCGGAGCTCTGGACCGTTAGTTGCTATTGTTATGGCTGCTCGTCTGCCTTACCTTATACGGTCTACGTAAACCCGTCGGTGGAGGGTATAGATGTCTGAGTTCATTGAGATCGTTGGAGGAACCCCGCTACGTGGTACCGTTGTCGCGGGTGGAGCGAAGAACGCCGGACTTCCGATCTTGATGTCGACCCTCCTGACCGCGGAGGAATGCGTTCTCACGAACGTGCCGAACCTTACTGACACCAGTCTCTGCCTTCATCTTCTCGAACATTTCGGCGCAGAGGTTTCCTTTGATGGAAGCACAGCCCGCGTACAAACCAAAAAACTTCTCGCTACCGAAGCGAGCTACAGCCTCGTCAAAGCGCTTCGCGCTTCGTTCTGGGTGCTAGGCCCACTTCTCGCTCGGGGACGAGCGGCTCGTGTCGCGCTTCCCGGTGGAGATCTGATCGGAGCTCGTCCCGTTGATCTACATCTTGAGGGGCTCGCCAAAATGGGCGCTGACATCTCCCTCAAGCACGGTGTTGTCTACGCGACAGCTGTTGACGGATTGAAGCCCGCGTTTATTGATCTCCGGTTCCCATCGGTTGGCGCGACGCACCAGCTTATTATGGCCGCGAGCCTGACACCTGGTCGAACGACCCTTAAAGGTGTCGCTCGCGAGCCTGAAATCGTCGCGCTCGCTAATTTCTTAAATGGGATGGGCGCTGATATTCAGGGCGCTGGTGGAAACGTGATTGAGATCCACGGAAGAAGCGAGCTTGGTGGTGTGACCGCTAACTTGATCGGTGATCGTATCGAGGCTGGAACCTATCTTCTGGCTGGCGCTATCACGGGTGGTAAGGTCACCGTTGAAGGTATCGATCCCATCTATTTTGGCTCCTTCCTCACTATCCTCTCCGAGATGGGGCTTGAGGTAACATGTGGCGATCAATCCGTCACGGTGGAATGCAAGGGACGCCTCAAACCAGTAAACGTCAAGACTGGCCCATTTCCAGAGCTCGCGACCGATCTTCAAGCTCCATTGATGGCGGCGCTCACGCTCGCTGATGGCACGAGTACGATTGAGGAGACGATATACGAGGGCCGTTTCGGGCACGTCTCCGAACTTGCGCGCATGGGCGCGTCGATTCACATCCAGGATCGCGTTGTAACAATTAACGGCGTCAAGAAGCTCACGGGTGCCCCCGTTGACGGCCTCGACATCCGCGCCGCCGCGGCGGTCGCGTTGGCGGGGCTCGCCGCTGAGGGACGTAGTGAGGTGCATGAGCCTCACCACCTGCGTCGTGGCTACGAACACTTTGAGCGCAAAATGGGCGCGCTCGGTGGACAGGTGTGGTCGCGAATAAGTGATCCGGATGATTTCATCTTTGCGGGGTGCTAACCCCCCTCGTGAGGTGTTTTCATGGCAGCGCAAATACCACTCCAGTTGGTGCAGTCCCTGCGTTATTCATCGAGCGCGTACCTGGTCCATCGCGGCGTAGCTGACGTCATCACGTCGCTTGTTACCCTCGCGTACCAACGTGTTTTCTCTCTCGCCTACGTGCAGGGGCCCGCCAAGTCGGGCAAGACGCATACCGGCGTCTATCTGGTCGGGCACCTTAAAGAGAAACGTAAGCCAGCGCGTCTCATCGCCCGTGATGAAATGGCATCGTGGTATGAGTCTGAGTTTCATTCCGCGCCTCCGCGCTATGGAGAGACGATAGTCCTCGATGACGGCGATCTTCTCCTTGAGGAGCTTTCTCGAAATAACCAGTCCGGTATCTTCATGGATCTCACCGAGAAGCTCAGTCAGATGGATGGCACCCTGGTTATCCTTGGCTCGGCTAACCCAGAGAGGATTGAGTGCACGAAGCAAATTCGCAGCCGTTTGAACTCAGGGCTTCACCTTATCCTAGAGGGTCCGGCCGATGCCGAGCTCGACACACTGCTTAACTTTATCACGAAACAACGGGGACTTCAGCTTTCCGACTCTAAGCGGGCGTACATCTTGCGGCGAGTTTCCCGAACCCTCCCGGCCCTTGTTGAGTGCGTTGAAAAAGTTGAGGATACCGGCGATTTTTCATCCTTGAGTACCTCCTTCACGGTACTTGCGGATGCGGTTTCTCAGGAATCCGAGAATCTGCCCCTTTTTGACCGTAAATAAGCATAAAGTTCGATAGGTTAAGCTCGCTTTCTTCACGCCTGACAGTGTGGTAAGTCTAGTCGCCGGTTCGTGAGACAGAGTAGGTAGTTAGGTCCCCCTTGAGCGTTCTCTATGATGCTCGTCAGGCGGGGTGTTCTGACTCTCAAGCCGGGGAGTGCGTGCAAAGCGCTGCCCCAAAAGACGTAAAGGAAAACAAAGATGCAGAAGCGAAGAGTTGCCATCACTGGTCTGGGAATCATTAGCCCGCTTGGACTTACCCGTGAATCGACCTGGACAGCGGCTAAGGAAGGTAAGTCAGGAGTAGGGCCAATCACCCGGTTCGATGCCTCCGCATTTGCGACGCATATCGCCGCAGAGGTGAAGGGGTTCAGCGCTGACGCGTTTATCGAGTCCAAGGATCAAAAGAAACAGGACCTCTTCTCGCAGTACGCCATCGCGGCGACTCATGAAGCTCTTGAGGACGCGAAACTCCTTGAGCAAACGACCTACGAGAAGCCGAAGATGGGATGTATTCTCGGCGTAGGCATCGGAGGTCTCAACATCCTTGAGAAGTATCACCAGGCTTACCTTGAAGGTGGCCCTCGAAAGATCTCTCCGTTCCTTATCCCAGGTATGATCAGCAACCTCGGCCCGGGTAACGTCGCGATCAAGTACGGCCTTCAAGGAGTGAATTACACCGTGACCAGCGCGTGTACCTCGTCCACCCACGCAATTGGAGAGGCGTTCCGTATGATCGCCGATGGTCTTCAGGATGTTGTAGTAACCGGTGGATCCGAGAGCACCGTGTGTCCTATCGGTATCGGTGGTTTTAACGCACTTAAGGCGCTCTCAACTCGCAACGAGGAGCCAGAGAAGGCTTCCCGTCCATTCGACGCGGATCGTGATGGGTTCGTTCTCGGTGAGGGATGCGCGATCCTTGTGCTTGAGGATCTTGAGATGGCCGTGAAGCGCGGAGCGAAGATCTACGCTGAGGTTCTTGGCTACGGATTCTCATGTGACGCGTACCATATGACGGCTCCAAGCGAGGGTGGTGAGGGCGCGGTAGCGTGCATGCGCCACGCTCTTGATTCGGCGGGAGTGAAGCCAGAGCAGGTGGATTACTTGAACGCTCACGGTACATCGACCCCAGCGAACGATATCTCTGAGACGCAAGGTATTAAGACCGTCTTCGGTGATTGGGCCAAGAGGGGGCTCCTTGTAAGCTCAACCAAGTCGATGACCGGGCATCTTCTCGGCGCAGCTGGAGCTATTGAGGCAGCGTTCTGTACGCTCGCTATTCGTGACGGCGTGGTACCTCCGACGATTAACCTCGACAACCCGCAAGAGGGGTGTGACCTTGATTACGTGGCTCACAAGGCGCGTACCCAAAAGGTCAACGTCGCGATGTCGAACAGCTTCGGCTTTGGCGGAACGAACGCCTCGATCGTGATCGGCGCCTACAAGTAATGAAAACAGACGGCGATGACCTCTCACCACAGGTGCGAGCTGAGGATATCATCCTTGGCTCGCTCGGTTTCGGTGAAGAGGCCCGCGTCGTCTCGATAGAACGCACCCCGGAAGGCTACAAGGGGATCGGCCGCTGGGCTGACGGCGAGGAATTCAATTTCGAAAGTGAAGACGAGATGGATGAGCTCACTGAGTGGGCGCTTGGCTTGTTGTTAGAGCCGAAAGGGGTCTCGAAAAAAATAGCCAACACCTAACGGGTCCGTAATCTTTCCCGTAAGTCATTCATAGCGGTTTGGTTAATTCTAAGGCTCCCCTCAAGCGGACGATCAAGGTCGGCGATGAGATAGAGCAACAGCGCAAAGGCGATTACTAATCCGAGAGAGACCGGAGTTCGTGCTGAGCCGGCGAGGGCCGTCTGATATCCGATCTCTCCCATGCCGAGAAGTGAGATCAGGAGTAAGACGAGCCATAACGTTTGGGGTATTCTGAGGCGCACGCCCGCCATAACCCGTTGTTCGTGGAGATCGATCAATTCGTTGAGAGATTGAGTGTAGAGGGCGACACTCATTGAGTTGAGATTCGCAGGATCGAGTGCGGTCAGGGTTGACCAAAGCTTCGAGTGGATCTCCTCGGAGAGTGCTATTCCTTGCTCGATCGTCTGATGTTCCGCCGAGCGTGACCTGATATCCACATACTCCCGCAAGGCCTGCTTTGTTTGTTCCCTCTGAGCTTCGGGGAGGAAATCGGCGCGAAGGTAGGTTGTTCCAATCGCATTCAGTTCACCGAGGTATGCCTCTTGGCGACCTTCAAACCGTGAGACAGCGAAGCCAAACGTCATGGCGAGGATGAAGCCAACGAGCCCTAGGGTGGCGGCGACCACCGCTCCCACGGGAGAATCCTTTTCTGAGGCAGTTTGAGTTCGTCTCCACTTTCCGATGCGAAATCCCCCCTCTATCGCGAGGGCCAGGCCAAGCGCTGTAACCACGAAGAAGCCGCCGAGCGAGATAGGGTCTAAAAATGATACGACCGGCATAGGGGAGACTCGTAGAAGTTGAGCCCGTGACTATGCCTTAAGTTCCCCAACAGATGTTGTGAGCGAGCGCAGGGGAGTGCTGCAACAGTATGGTAGGTTGCGTAAACCGTGAAATCCACCGAAACTAAAGGATATGACGAGCACGGTGAAACCAGAGCCCCGCAAATGGGGCCCCTTTTCGCATGACGAGGTAAAAGCCTTGTTGATGACGATCGGTGTGGGAGTCGTGCTTGGTTTCGCAGTTGAAATGGTGGATAGGGTGCTCCCTAAAGATCATAATATGAAAGCCATCCTCCAACTAATCATGGAAGGACGGGGAGAGCGTAATGCCACTCGGAAGAGCTCGTACGATCCGGGCCGACCGGATGTTGGTTTTAACTTTACCAAGTAATCAACGTGGCGCTAGCCGCCTAGTCAGCCGACGGACATAGCTTACGTAGAACGCATCCTCCACATTGTGGCGACCGAGCGCTACACACCCGTCGTCCATGAAAGATCAGTCTGTGATGGAGATTCCGCCATTCAGATGACGGAAACGCTTTACGTAAATCCTTCTCCACAGCGTCCGGATTTTTACCGCTCGAGAGCCCGAGGCGGTGCGCGAGCCTGAAGATATGGGTATCAACGGGAAATGCCGGCACCACACCTTTTTCGGAGAGAATGACATTCGCGGTTTTATTCCCTACACCCGGTAGAGAGGTGAGTTCATCATGAGAGTCCGGTACTTTCGACTGAAAACGCTCAACAGCCTCTTTGCCGGTGGCGATAAGGTTTTTTGATTTCGTTTTATAGTAATTGATCGGGCGAATGATCCGCTCTACGTCGGAGAGCTTCGCCTCCGAGAGCGCCTTGAATGTTGGATACGCTTTAAAAAGCTCCGGTGTTACTTGGTTAACCTTCTTGTCCGTGCACTGCGCGGAGAGCATGACCGCGATAAGAAGTTGGCACTCGTTCGTAAAGTCGAGTTCGGAGTGTGGATCAGGATAGAGCTCCGCGAGGGCTTGGAGGAGAAATTGTCTCTTCTTGGGGGTCATGAGGGAGGGTTCTACAGCGTGGCGGCGCATGCCTGCAAGCGGGGCGGAGGAATAAACGGTGCCTGTTTAGGCTTAAGAACCCGGGAGGGCTGTACATCGGCCTCAGGGAGGGGGGCTTTCTAGCCCTTACCATTCAATTACCCATCACCTTCGTTTTATGCTAAGGTCCCCCTCCTTATGGCTGAAGAGGTAAAGGTCCTAGCCGCCAACAGAAGGGCGCGCTTTGACTACCACATCCTGGATACGTTTGAGGCTGGTATGGTTCTGACCGGCGCTGAGATTAAATCCATGCGTCTGGGTGAGATGTCCATCAGTGAGGCCTACGTGCGTCCGCAGCGAGGGGAGCTCTTCCTCTTGAACGCGCACATTCAGCCGTATTCCCATAGCGGGGACAAGGAATACGACCCTCGCAGACCGAGAAAGCTCCTCATGCACCGTAAGGAGATAGATCGGTTGGTCCGGGAGCTTGAAACGAAGGGAACGACCATCGTTCCGTTGCAGATTCATCTCAGCAAGGGGCGAGCTAAGCTTCAGATAGGGTTAGGAAAAGGTAAGGCCGCGCCTGATAAGCGGCAGGATATTAAGAAGCGGGAGACTGACCGAGAAATAGCTCGCGCTATGTCAAAGAGATAGAGTAACTACTCACCAGTTTTTAGGGGAGGTATGCCGATGTCTTCAACTCCTCGAAGTTTTCATGCTGGTTCATTCTTTCTTGTCATCCCCTGATCGGGGATGCGTATCTTGGGGTGAGTAGTTAGTGTTGTCACCCCCGATTTGCTCCGCAAATCGACCCCTTAGGAAGCGAGGCAAAACCTATTAGGAGTCTAATTGTGGACCCTGAAACGTGAACGTGCTCGTGCTCGTAAACGTTAACGTACCCGAAAACATTGATTTTTTATTCCGGGTACGTTCACGTGGAGTTTTGCCTCGCTTCCCTTAGGGGTGATGACGGGAAAGAGCTCGTCGCGCTTGCGTACGGATGACGCTGCGTAGTGACAAAAAATGCGATCGATCTGATGATATATGGCTTGATCGGTCTTATGATATAAAGAGAGCGGCACCGGAATTCCGGTGCTTCAATTTTTAAAGGTAACTTCATACGGGGGTGTAAAGGTTTCGACGGGATTCACAAAGGATAAGTTTGCACGTCCAGGGTCCGATGGCCTGGTAAAAAATCGGAAAAGAATAACTGCAAAAAATAATGTTATTCACGCTAACTTCTCACGCCCTGCATACGCAATGGCTGCTTAGTTAGCACCAGACTAGCCACCACAAGTGCCTAGTCGGCTGATAGGGAACGCGCCCGTAATTCCTTAAAAGCTTAACTTTCTCGGGCTACTCGTCCACTCGCGCTGCGGGGTGTACGGGGAAGCAAACAGGAGCTGGTCGGTGATAGCTGTGTACGTTGACGCTATGCCGATGAGATTTTCAACGTACTAAACGTGTAGAGAGCTCTTCTAATGGCTTCTCGGACGGGGGTTCGATTCCCCCCACCTCCATTTTTTCCGCTCGGCGCTCGGGCCCAGGGGCTGCTGCCCCTCTTGCTCGCCATGGCTCGCGTCACCCTGCTGGTTGGTTCGAATTAGCGTATACCATGTCCACACTTCGCCCCTTCGGGGCTACGTGTGGCAAGCTACTCGTGCGTCATGTAATATAATTTGAGGGGCGAAGTGTGTCCCCCGTAGCTTTAGCGAAGGGGGGCGGTAAATCCCTGGTGCTTTTTCCTTCGGGGCTACGCGCTTCGTCCACCTCGTGGCTCGAATTGGTGAAAACACATCTATCCCTCGCTCCTCTATCGCCGATCATGCCGGACGATAAAGGTTGACACCGATCGGCTCCGTGGATAATCGTCCCGTACGCCTCAAAAACCTGGAGTCTGTATGGCCAATCTCTTCGAAAAAACTAACTTTGGATCAATCGAACTTGCGAATCGAATCGTGATGGCGCCGCTCACACGGATGCGGAGCTCTCAGCCAGGTAATGTGCCGAATGCTTTGATGGCTACCTACTACGCGCAGCGCGCGACCGCGGGGTTGATCGTCTCCGAGGCAACGCAGGTCTCGCAACAAGGGCAGGGCTATCCTGGAACGCCCGGCATTCATTCTCTTGAGCAAACGGAGGGCTGGAAGCTCATAACCAACGCGGTTCACCAGGCGGGTGGTAAGATCGTGTTACAGCTCTGGCATGTTGGGCGTATCTCTCACCACTCGCATCAACCGGGTGGATCGTTGCCGGTCGCGCCTTCGGCAATCAAACCGGAGGGCGGAACGTTCTCAGCGGACTGGCAGCCGGTAGCTTTTGAAACGCCCCGCGCCCTAGAGACCTCGGAGATTCCAGGTTTAATCGAAGACTTCCGTCGTGCGGCTCTCAACGCGAAGGATGCGGGGTTCGATGGCGTGGAGGTTCACGGAGCGAACGGGTACCTCCTTGATCAATTCCTTCAAGATGGATCAAATCACCGTACTGATCAGTACGGTGGGTCGATTGAAAATCGCGCTCGGTTACTTCTTGAGGTGATGGACGCGGTAATTGGCGTCTGGGGAAGTGATCGAGTGGGAGTTCGTCTCTCGCCCTACGGAACCTTCAACGATATGCGTGACAGCGATCCAGTGAAGCTCTTTACCTATGTCTTGGCACAGCTGTCGCAGCGAGGAATCGCGTACCTTCATCTTATCGAGCCACGAAGCTCTGGCGCTGGAGGAGGGGACGACGTTGTTGAGAACGTACCTGACACCGCAGAAGTTTTCCGTGCGGCGTTCAAAGGCTCACTCCTTAGCGCCGGTGGATATAACGCCGAGACCGCAAAGCAGGTTGTCGCGACGGGGCTCGCGGACGCCGTTGCGTTTGGACGTTTCTATATCTCTAATCCTGACCTCCCTCGAAAGATTAAAGAGGGAATTCCCTTTACGCCGTATGACCGCGGCACGTTCTACGGTGGGAGTGAGAAGGGATACACGGATTATCCCGGTAGGTGACGGTTATCACGTGTGCTCGAAAAGGGTACGGCCCGCCAGGAGTCGGGCCCTACCAAGTCAACAACATTAGCCGTCTGTTTGCACAATCGCCCTTACAACGACCGTGGTAATCAAGAGTTATGAAACTAACAGGAAGAGCAACCCTGCGAAGGGACTAGCTTAATGAGAGCCGACTTCTTGCGGTATGTAGTAGAGCAGTTGACTAGCATATACGACAGGCGTAGCCTTCCGCTTATCGACCCAGCCGAGCCATAGCCTACCAAGCAACGACTAGACTCGACTTAAGGCCTGATAAATTTATTTATTAGCTCTCGAAGTTATAGTTATTTGGAGTTGTTATGTCAGAGCGATCGGCGGCTTTTACGCCCGCGCCTTCCCATGTTCCTGCGGATGGGCTTAAAGGTCTCAAAGAGAACTTCCGTAACGAAATAACCTCAGGATTGTTAGTATCGCTCATCGCTCTCCCGCTGTGCTTGGGAATAGCGATGGCGAGTGGTTTCCCAGCGTTTGGTGGTTTGATTACCGCTATCGTGGGAGGTCTCATCGTAGCTCCTCTTTGTGGCTCTCAGCTCTCAATCAAAGGCCCCGCAGCGGGTCTTATCGCTATCGCCATCGCGTCGGTGGAGACGTTGGGGCAGGGGGATGATTTCGCGGGATACCGCTACACCTTGGCGGTCCTGGCGATAGCCGCGGGACTCCAGATAGTTTTCGCGTTCTTAAAGCTGGGCCGCTTCGGAGATTTCTTCCCAGCTTCCGTTGTGCACGGCATGCTCGCGGCGATAGGAATTATTATCTTTTCCAAACAGATACATCCTCTGCTTGGCGTGAAGCCTCTGAGTCAGCACCCAATAGACCTTATTCTTGAGATCCCCCACTCATTGGTCGTTATGAATCCTCGGGTGGCTTTAGTTGGTGTAACGAGCGTTCTTATTGTCGCACTCGCCCCGATGTTGCTTGGTCGGCTCTCCCGCTACTTCCCTGGTCCACTTTTGGCGGTGTTGGCCGGTATCTGCTTCTGTATCTCGTTCGATTTCGCGCATTCTCACAAGTATACCTGGTACTCGGTGGAGTATCCCCTCGATGAGAAGTTCTTGGTTAATCTCCCTAGCAACTTCGTAGCGGGATTAACGTTCCCCGATTTCTCGAAAGTTCTTTCGAGTACCTCCATTCAGTTTATACTTATGTTCGCTTTGATCGGCTCGATCGAATCCCTGTTGACCGTGAAAGCGGTTGATTCAGTTGATCCGTTCAAGCGACGTTCCAATCTTAACAAAGACCTCATGGCTGTAGGCGCGGGAAATCTGGTTCTCTCCCTGATCGGGGGATTGCCGATGATCTCCGAGGTCGTCCGTTCCTATGCCAACGTCAGCTATGGCGCGAAGACCCGTTGGTCTAACTTTATGCACGGCGCCTGGCTACTCCTCTTCGCGCTCGTGCTCGCGGACATCATTCATCTCGTTCCTGTGGCCGCCCTCGCGGGGGTTTTGTGTGTAACGGGTTACCGCCTTGCGGCACCGATTCACTTCAAACACTGCCGAGAGATAGGAAAGGAGCAGTTGTTGGTGTTTCTCTGCACAATCGTCGGGACATTGATGACTGACCTGCTGGTGGGGGTTTTTATCGGAGTTGGCGTTCAGTACGCATGCTGTCTCTTTATGGGAGCGCCGGTCTCATCGCTCTTCACGGCTGTTGGGCATAGCCACAGCGAAGCAGATAAAACTAAGTCTATCCGTCTGCCAGCGACCTGCTTCTTCGGTAACGTCATCAGCTTCAAGCGCGTTGTGGACACCATCCAAGACGG
>JAIXPR010000361.1 GCA_027486155.1 Pseudomonadota bacterium
AACCGGCGGTGGCGCAGCTCCTCAATCAACTGAAAGAAAAAGTTGAGTCCGAGCTCGACGCGAAGGAGGCGAGCTTTAGAACGAAGGCGCTCCAGAAGCAGCTCGATGAGCAGTACCTCGACCTCTCCCTCCCTGAGGCTGGTTCAGGCCTCGGCGCGGTTCACCCCGTTACCATCGTCGAAGAGCGCATTACCGAGATCTTACGTCCCTTCGGCTTCGAGAATGTTATGGGTCCAGAGATTGAGACCGACTACTATTGCTTTGATTCGCTCAATATCCCGAAGCACCACCCCGCTCGCGACATGCAGGACACCTTCTACACTGAGACAGGGCACGTGCTTCGGACTCACACCACCTCCGTGCAGGCTCGCATGTTGCAGCACCGGTCGTTGTTTGAGAACGGCAAGCTGCCGCTCAAGATCGCTTCGCTCGGCCGGGTGTATCGAAACGAGACTGAGGATGCTTCGCATCAGTCGATGTTCCACCAGTACGAGCTCGTGTGGGTAGAGGAGGGATTAACCCTATCGCACCTTATGGGACTCATCACCCATATCTTAAAGGAGCTCTACGGGAAGCGGCGCAAGGTGCGATTCACGCCGAGGTTCTATCCGTATACCGAACCGAGCATCGGCCCTCAGATCGATTGCTCGGTGTGTAAGGGGGATGGATGTGGCGCGTGTGGCGGCGCGGGATGGGTAACCGTCGGTGGCGCGGGAATGATTCACCGCAACGTCTTGCAAGAGTTCAAGTTCGATCCGGAGAAGGTCTCCGGATTCGCGTTCGGTTTGGGAACCTCTCGCCTTGCGGGACAGCTCTATAACTTCCCACACCTTCGTTCCGTTTATGAAAATGATCTGCGCGTTCTCAAGGAGATCGTATGAAGTTACACGTTCGTTTGCTTGAGAAGTGGATGGAGATCCCTGAGTGCGCGCCTGAGACAGCGGCTCGCTCGCAGCTTCGTCATACCCTCGATGATATCGGTCTTGAGGTTAAGTCAGTTGAGGTCTCCCCTGAAAAGGGCGTTGTCTTTACTATTGAGACCTTGGCAAATCGTGGAGACCACCTCTATGTGATGGGGGTCGCGCGCGAACTTGCCGCGAGAACCCTTGCGCAGATTAAGTTGCCAACCTTGGCGGCTAAGCTCAGTGAGCGAAAGGCCTCGGTTCCGGTGCGACGCGCGACGGAGAGGTGTCCCCGGTACGCGTTGCTTGAGATGAGCCTGCCAGCGGAGATGCCGCTTCGTAACGATGTCGCGTCGTTTGTGGACGAGCCGGGTAAACATCCCGCTATCGTTGATATCTTGAACTACGTGCAGATGGAGTTCGGTCAGCCGATGCATGCCTTCGACGCGGACAAGATCGAGGGAGAGATAATCATTGATCTCGCCACCAAAGCTGAGGAGATTGAGGCCCTCGACGGAAAAACCTACAAGGTGCCGGAAGGGTCGATCGTGATTCGTGATAGGAAGAAGATCGTCGCGGTCGCCGGTGTTATCGGATGCTCGAACAGCATGGTCACCGCGACGACCCGTAAGGTCTACGTTGAGGCGGCGGTCTTTGATCCAACGAGTGTGCGCATTACCGCTCGCGCTATGGGACTTGGTACCGACGCGTCTCACGCGTTCGAGCGTGGCGTTGATCCTGAGGGGATTCAGACGGCGCTCAAGCGTCTCGTTACGTTGGCCGAAGGGTCAGCTGGTTCGATTCCAGGCGCTGAGTCAGCCCACGCATTGGGCCTAACCTACCTTGAGGCAAGCCCACCAGAGAAGCGAAAGGTGAGCGTCACCCTTAATCACCTCCGTCGAGAGCTAAACATGCCTCGGCTTGAGGAGGTTGAGATCGTCGCTCGCCTGAAGCACCTGGGATACTCAGTTGAGGCTACAACCGTTGGAAAGGATCGCGACCTTTCACTCGCTATTCCATCGTGGCGTTTGTGGGATTGTCGCAATCGTGAGGATGTCGTCGAGGATGTCGCTCGATCGGTTGGTCTCAATCGCATGCGCACCGAGCTTCCCGCCCTTGATTACGATGCTCCCGCGAAGAATCCAATCGAGACTGTCTTTCAACGTGTCCGCTCCGCGGTTTTGGGGAACGGATTCTTTGAGGTTATCACGAAGGGGTTTTACTCGGCGGCTGATGTCGCCCTCCTTGAGAGCCTTCACCGTGGAGTGAGTGCGCAGCATGTCGAGCTCAAGAACTCCTTGGAGCAGAGCAACTCGCACATGAAGGTGACAAATATCCTTCACGCAACGAAGCTGCTCGCCGCAAACCGGAAGCGTGGTGTGCGTGCGCCGAAGGTTTTTGAACTCTGCCGAGTGTTCTCGAAGCCCGCGGAGCTTCCATCGGATGAGCCGAAGGAGCGTGACCCGCTTGATTATAACTACGAGCGGGATGTTCTCTGTCTCGCGTCCGCCGGCCGGTGGAGCGATACCGAGTGGCGTAAAGGTGAATCACTTGAGGAACATGCGCGGCTCTTTAAGGGTGCTCTCGCGGCTATCGTGAAGAGCCTCGGCTGTGAGTTCTCGGTCGGAAAGAGCGAGAATAAGTTCCTTCATCCCGGAATGCAGGCCTCTATTAAGATGGGGCGCTCAGTTGTGGGATACTTCGGTGTTGTGCATCCGACGATCCGAGAAGCGTGCGATCTGAAAGAGGAGGCGCTCTTCGCTGAGTTCGATCTTCGCCTCGTGTATCGGTTGATGTCCAAGGTTGAGGCCCCCGCGGTCAGCGATCTTCCACCGATCTCACGAGACCTGACCCTGAAGATGGACCTCAAGGAGCAGGCGGGACGAGTCCTGCGTATTCTCCATGAGCTCAACCTTGAGTCAGTAACGGAGGCTTCAATCATCGATGACTTCCGCAAGCAGGAGGAGAGCTTCCGACGAGTAACTTACCGAGTGACCTTCCAACGAACAGACCGCACGTTGAAGCACGAGGAGGTGGACGCCGCTATGACCACGTTGCTGGATACGCTGAGGACAAAGCACAGCATCGAGATGATGGTGTGAGGTTTGGATTGAGCTCCGCGCGTTCGGGAAGGGACCCACGCTCCATTCGCCACGCTTTGGCCGAAGATATCACCTCGTAGATCAGAGAGCTGGCCGGTGTGGTTGTGTCTGGGATGAGGTCTCCTGGTTCCAGACATCCCTGCGGCGCGCAGTTTTTTTGGTCAATTATCGCTGAGGCGCGGAAGGCGCGGAGAGCGCAGGACCTCATCAATGGTCATCTGCGAACTCCGCGTTTCATAACCCAGATATTCGGACCCGGATGAACTTAGTTGTTTACTTAATGGCGCATGGTTAACATGTCTTGGAGAACACAAGCGTCGACGTGTCTGTAGCCCGTCACGCAATCGTTACCACACAGCATGACGACCGCTCGCGTAAACCAGATCTGTATTCTCCTTTTCGCGCTAACCCTTGGAGCGCTCATTGTCATCTGTGAACCCGTGTCGCTCCCAACTAGCATGGACTTCTCTTAGCTCTACGAGGGGCTTCAGCGAGCGTATGGGGGAAAGATGCTCTACCAGCTTGATGACGACATTTATCCAAACTCACGAGGTAGCTATCTGCAGGGAGCCTTTCCGTTTCCGGGACCGCCCTGGTATCTTGTGGTGTTCCTTCCTCTCGGACTTCTGTTCCTTGGGAAAGCAGCGCTCTCGTGGGCTCTCCTAAATGTCGGATTTCTCTCCCTTACGGTTGCCCTTACCTGTCGTGGGTTGTCCGCGAGGGCTGTCGCGTTGATAACGTCGATCGCCCTTCTTGCCGCGCCGGTACAGGGGCATCTGATAGTGGGTCAGTTCTCACTTATCGTCGGGCTCGGTATCGCGCTGACCCTGTGGGCATCAACACATCATCGACCCTCACTGGTAGCCGTTGGCCTTATTCTCACAACTCTCAAGCCGCATATCGGCGTTCCCTTCGTGGTCGCGTTTTTTCTGTGGTCTGTGCGAGGAGCGCCTACCGGAGTCATGAGGCAGGCGGGGCTCTTTGTGGGATTCTTGGTAGTTCTCCTGCTCGCTTCTCTCGCGATTGATCCGCACAGCCTCTCTATGTATCCGGGCTATCTGGTCACCCTGAACTCCCTTCCGGTGAATAAGGTATGCGACACATGTTCGAGCATCCCAACCTTCGCTACCGACATATGGTCAGTAGCTAGTGGTGATATTTGGCGCGTTCGTTTCGTGATGAGTAGCCTCCTTTGGGCGATCTTGATTATGCCTTTGGTCATCGTGGGGCTGAGCGCACCGCTTTTCATTTCGGCAACTGTCTTCGCCATCCTTCTCTCCGCTCCCTACCTCAGAAATTACGATTACGTTCTTTTGATTCCGCCGCTGCTGATCACTGCCCAAAGTACGGTTCATATAAGCTCTCCCTCAACCCGAAGGATAATCTGGGGCCTTCTAGCTCTCGCCATTCTCATTGCGGGTGGGCTTCCCTACCTTACTGACCGGGTTGGCCAGGGGCGCTATCTCTGCGTCGCCCCGCTCCTGGGGTATGTCGCGACTATTGTGTTGTCAGTTGTCGTACGGCCCGCCCATCGATGAGGCGTTGATACCTCCGTATCACTTGGCCCACGGTAGGGCCCGACTCCTGGCGGGCCGTATCGTACCTTGAGGTATCAACGCTTCATCGATAGGCGAGGCGATACGGCCCGCGGGGACGCGGGCCCTACCTGGTGCCGTATCGATCATCGGTAGGGCCCGACTCCTGGCGGGCCGTACCGTACCTGGAGGTATCAACGCCTCATCGATAGGCGAGGCGATACGGGGTGAGGGGAGGTATGTTGATGAGATTGTCCGCGGAACGAGGGCTTTTACTCATTGTATTCAGCATGTTGGAGGTGGATTAGGACTTTATCCCTTCATGACGTTCTTAATTTGAGATAGGAGCGGCCCTTATGGTAGTTTGTTGCAACTGAGTTGTAGGAGGCTCTGGCTTGTCGGACCTAGTTATCACGCAACAGATGGTCTTTTCAGGGGTGCAGTACGAGCGCCTAGTACGACCACGTCCGGCAGAAGATAGCCTGATGAGCCGAGCTCTTGTTGCCTCGGTGCTGCTCCATGTGGTCTTCCTGTGTGGCGGTGTCCTTGGCTATTGGTTCTGTGTCTCTGCACCGGCAGTGGGTCCACGGGAGTTCGATGTTACCCTGGTTGAACTAACCGCCAACGAAACGCTTCTTCCCCCGCCGCAACTTCCTGTGCAGGAGCCGAAAGCTCGCGCTGTAATTCTCCCACCCGTAGAGCCTAAAGCTCCAGCGCTGCAACCGAAGCGAGAGGAGCCTCGCGTCACGGTGAAGGACGCGGCGAAGGTGAAAACTGAGTCAAAGCCACAGCCGACACAGAACAGTGCTACGGGCCCTTCCGCTCCCACAAGCTCGGCCTCTCTCAGTGGTGGAAATGAGTCGGTACAGAAAGCGCGAGTGAGCTATCACCACATGGTCGCGACGTTACTCGCGAAGTCGAAGCGCTATCCTGAACGTGCGGTGCGAGGTCGGGTTACCGGGAGTGGGGCGCTGCGAATTACTATCTCCTCCAGCGGGGATGTTCATAGGGTTGAGGTAATCGAATCCACTCAGTCCACAGTCCTTGATGATGAGTTGCTCCGAATGGTTGAGAGAGCGGCTCCGTTTCCGGACTTTCCTGCAGGGATGTCGCAAGGTGATGTGACGCTCGTCGTGCCGGTTGCCTTTAGGTTGGAGCAGTAGGGGAGGCGATACTCCGTGCACCCCCTTGCGCGCTGTGGGGCTCCTCGATAATCGGCGGCATCCTATGCATGTGCGCACGGTAACGACGAGGCTAGATTAGTTGTTGAAGTTATCACCGTTGTTGTTGCAATCCGGTGGGCACTCGCAATTAGGACCTGTCTGCATACCGCAAGCTACACCGTTATTATAGCAAGGTTGCGGATTCTCACATGGAAGATCGTCGAACTTACAGCCACACGTTTCGTACGAGTAATAGCCTATCGTCGTTCCATTCGCGTGGATGCATTGTTCATCAGGGGTGGAGCCCATTCCAGTGCCGGCATTAATAGATCCGAAGCACTTGCACGCCCACTCTCCATTTTCAGGGTTGCAGTACGAGGTTCCACAACATCCCGGGCCCATACAATCTAAGCCTGGGTCGCCGGAAGCCTCGCATTTATTCTTGCCTCCTCCGCCACCTTGCCCGCAATCCGGGTCCTTACTCCCACAGCATGGGTCTGGATTCCCACAGCATGGGTCTGGGTTTCCGCAGCACGGGTCAGGGTTCCCCATGCATGGATCGGGGTTGCAGTTCGGATCTCCTGGGTTCCTACAACACGGATCGGGGTTTCCGCAGCATGGGTCTGGGTTCCCACAGCATGGGTCTGGGTTTCCGCAGCATGGGCCTGGGTTCCCACAGCATGGGTCTGGCTTTCCGCAGCATGGGTCTGGGTTCCCACAGCATGGGTCTGGGTTTCCGCAGCATAGGTCTGTGCTGCCACAGCAGTCGTCTTTACCGCAACACGGGTCGCTTGAGCCACAACACGGATCGCTGCTTCCGCAACAAGGACATATGCAGCAGCCTTCGAGCTCCTTGAAGCCCTCTTCCGCTTTGCACACTATGCCACCGGGGATTCTGATCGAACCGTCAGGACAGAGCCCATCCTCGCAACATCCGTTGACAAGTTTCTTTGCGGGCCCAACGCAATCTCCTCGATTGGGATTTACCTGGTTGCCATCAGGGCAGAGTGGACGGTCTACGCAACATCCGTCTTTGAGATCTTTCTGCTGGTCGGCACAATCGTTTCGATTCGGGTTGATCGGTGAACCATCCGGGCACTTACATTCCTCCCCTCTAAAGTCCACGTATTCATCTGGACATGGGGCCCCTCCATTCTGAGCCTCTACGAGGATAGGCTTTTTGACTTGGACCGTCTGACCGCACTCGACTACCGGCGTGGGGATTATCTGTCCGAGGATGCAGTCTATCTTCTCGGTGCTTGCCGCGAACGATTCGGGACTTGAGGCGCTCGGACCTTGAGCAACACCCACCGCGAGCGTGTAGGCTACCCCGAGCCCAAGAGCCAGTGTGGTCGCCACAAGGGTGAGGTAGGAGGGTTTGGTGTTATTCATAGTACCGCTCACATAGGATATCTCGTTGGTAGCCGGCGATTCAAACGATTATTGTGTCGACCGCACATCCACATATGTTGACGCCTCAAGAGCGCACTCTATGAGTGTAAGATGACGTTTTGTTCTGGGGGCTTGCTCCCTCCGGTACGGGTTTCTAGGAGTATCGGGACATACCGACAGTATCGCGAAAAAAGTCGGAGCTGCGTGTCGGGGGGCTCTCTACCTAGACGAGATGAGGTCCCCTCTCATGGGCTGCGAGGCACGAAGATGAATGGTGAGTCCCCCGTTGCAGAGACTCCCCCTGCGCCGGTAACGAGTACGAAGCGGTATGAACGTGTCGCTTCCGGAAACACTTTGTCTGGTAACGAGCGTGCGCCTTGCTCCCCAGTCTTGATTTGAGGAGAGGGTTCACTAGAGTACCGCGCATGGAACCGATCTCATCCTCGCAATCACGACTACCGGGCGCTACGATCCTTACTGTACCTGATGAGTCGGTCATGGTGTCGCTACGAGAGCGTCTCCAACTAAAACAGGTACAAGCGACGCCAACGATTACCGCGAGGAGCGTGCTTAATAACCTCACGTACGAATCTATCCACGGTTCCCTCATACGCGAATATATCGAGCAGTGGCTTCATGAAGGATGTGTCCCAATCGCTTTTAAGAGGCGTCACGCGGAGTTCCGCATAGAGCCGAGCGCTCGGGCCTCTACAGAGAGAGAATTAATCGCTGCTGGATATATCGTATCTGCGGCAGAGTCCGGGCCCGACATGAATAAGGTCGAACCATCGAGCAAGGCGATCGCATGGATGTGGCAGAACGGCCGCTCGCGGAACGGACTTAGCGCACTCGCGAAGCGAGCGGAGCCATCCGTCGATGGGTCGCTCGTCTATCAAGAG
>JAIXPR010000003.1 GCA_027486155.1 Pseudomonadota bacterium
ACCTCAGCCTGTCCCACTCCCACCGTCTCAACCAGCACCACATCAAATCCGGCGCAGTCAAGCACGTGAACCGATTCAAGCGTCGGCCTGGCGAGCCCACCAAGCGAACCTCGTGTGGCCATACTACGAATAAAGATCGTTGGATCATCTGCCGCTTGATTCATGCGAATGCGATCACCAAGGATCGCTCCCCCACTGAATGGACTTGAGGGATCGACCGCGAGAATCGCTACCTTCGCTCCTTGAGCTCGATAGCGCTTCGCCATCAAGTCGACGAGCGTTGATTTACCCGCGCCCGGGGCGCCAGTGACTCCCACGATATGGGCACGACCCCGTGCACGTCGCATCGAAGCGGCGAGCGCCGCCATCTCAGGTTCGCCGTTCTCTATCTTGGTAATGAAACGAGCTATGGCCCGATAGTCCCCCGCGAGGGTTCGGGCCACAAGCTCGTCATTCGTGAACTTCATAGCTTAATGGTACTGCTCAAGGGACCATTACGCCAACTGGATAACGTCGTTCAGAAGCTGGTTGATCGTCGTAATAATACGCGAGCTAGCCTGGAAACCACGTTGAAGGGTAATAATTCTGACGAATTCAGATGCGATGTCCACCGTCGAGAGCTCAACGGTACCCGCTTTGATCGCGCCAAAGGTTCCAGCGGTCGGCTTACCGTAGATCGGATCCCCTGACGCCACAGAAACGCCCAACTGGTTTTTACCAAGTCGCAAGAGACCCTCGGGATTGGAGAAATTAGCGAGAGCGATACTACCGATAACGCTTGTCTGACCGTTCGTGAGCAGGGCGGAAACCTTACCGTCTCCTCCGATGCTGATGCTCGACACAGACCCGATTCCTTTTCCATCCTGACTAACCGAGAGGATGTTCGAGGCTGCCGCGTACTGAGTCATCGGATTGAAGTTAAGGTCCGTGACGCTCTGATCCGCGCCGTTGTTCCAATCGACCGTCATCGTGAGGTCCGGGACGGCCGGAGAAAAGGCAGGATTTCGCTGTCCATTTCCACCGAAAGTAATAACCTTTTCACCAACAAACCGGGGATATCCTGTGACGGTGATTTGAGCTAGAGGGTCAACTTCGTTGTTATTAACATACGCGCGCACGGTAAATTCATTCGCGCCCGTGTGGTAGAACATCAGGCTCACCGGGTGGTTCTGCCCCAAGGAGTCGAACACATCGACTACGGTCGAGTACTCCGCGAACTTATTTAAGTCAGCGTAGGTTACCGTCGGAGGAAACGCTGCCCCGGGAACAGGGATATCGTTGTCATCAACAAGAGGGGTAGCCGAATTCACATTTCCAGAGATATTCACCTCGTTCGTGGCGATGCTGCTCTGCTCGATATTGTTGACGTTGATCGGCTGTAGAGCGCCGGATCCGTTTGTTGGAAATCCAAGAACCGCGAGTCCGTTCTGGTTAGTAATGAATCCCGCCGCGTCGATCTTGAAATCTCCAGCTCGCGAGTATGAACGGTCGAGTCCATTAGCGAGAACGAAAAATCCGTTACCGGAGATACCGAGGTCGAGAGGTCGTCCGGTAAACTCAAGGGTTCCTTGCTCAAACATGGTCTGCACGGCGCCGATCTGAGATCCGGAGCCCACCTGCTTACCAAGAATTCCCTCGCCCGCCATGATATCCTCGAACGAAGCTCGACTGGACTTGAAGCCAATCGTGTTGGCGTTCGAGATATTATCTCCCGATACTGAGATAGCCATACCGTGGCTGGCGATACCAGAGCGACCTGCGAAGAGTCCGTTGATTATACTTGGCACGTGTCTGTCCCTTAACCAAAATGAGCTGTTTTACTTCAGCCATACGCGGCCGATTAAACAGCTGGCAGTTGTTTTTCCACTTTTTTTCTCTTCCTTAAGGTACAGCTCTAGGAACGACGTCCGTGTTTCGTTCCGATCCGCCGATTATACTTTCGGCGGAAGTGTCACTGCCTGCACCGCTCCAACCGCATACTCCTGATTCCCGATTACGAGCTTTGGATCTGGCCCAGGAACGAAACCTGTTACCAATCCACTCACCGCTGAAGGCGGTTGATAGAAACCGGCACCACTCGGACGAGTGGCGGCCACTGAGAAACCGTACGTACCATCCTTAACTCCCAACCCCTCCAGGCTTACGTAGTTCTTGCCTGCCGGAAGGTTTTGAAATGTCTTTGTACCAACCACCTTTCCATCTTTGTCGAGGAGATCAACCTTCACCAGAGGTGTAGCGGCACTCAGGTCAATTTGCAGCTGTCCACCCTGGCCACCACTCACCCCTACCGTCTTCGTGTTTAGGGTCACCTGCTGTCCGAGGTATCCGGCCATCGAGCCAATGCTATTCTGGTTTTGGGCCGCGAGCGTCTGCTCAATCGAGGTGAGTTTCTCCACCTGCGTAAACTGCGCGAGCTGCACCGCGAACTCTTTACTATCTACCGGCGCTTCTGGGTCCTGGTTCTTCAACTGCGCGATGAGGAGTTTCATAAACTCCACCTGCCCCATCTCATCACCCTTCTTCGCCTTGGTGACCGGAGCGCTCGCTGTCGGCGAATAGCCAGAGATTGTGCTTGTTGTTAAATCAGCCATCTTTGCTACCTAATTCACTACGCTATCCAGTGGTCGGCAGGGGTAAATCCTGCATCGGGAGTGCCACTCCTCGTTACATCAGCAATTTCGTTGCCAAATGTGTTTTCAGGGGTTTGGCGCTCCTTGCCAGGCATGTTGTTCCCGTTCTGCTGGAAACTCTTGCCGTCGAGGAAGCCCTGCGCCTGCGCGAAGCTGCCTGGGTCCTTATCGGTCAAGACCTGCACGGTCACCCTATCCACGTTCAGACCGAGTCGCCGGAGCGCGGTCTGCAGTTCATGCGCATGCTCCCGAACAGCACTCACAACTTCAGGATTTTGAGGGGTTATACGCGCGTGGAGAAGTCCATCACGCATAGAAACGTCACACTTGACCTGCCCCAATTGCAGCGGCTCCAAGCGAAGGGTGATGGTCTTTCCATCGCGACTTCGAGCGGCCTCTTTGAGAGCCGTCTCGACCCGCTCCATCATCTTCTGGGAGGTCGCGCGATTGAGATACTTCGCGACACGAGGGGCTCCATCGTTTTGAGCAGCTCGTGGCTCCGCCGCCGCGCCTACCGCCGACACGCCTGAGGAGGATCCTTTCGATTTATAATCAATCGTCGATGAGGTTTGAGCCTTCAAACTATCGTACGCTTGTCGAAGAAGAGAGAGCTGCATAGAGAGCTCTCCATTCTTCTCACGAGAGGGGGACATCTCCTTCAGAAGAGACGATTCTCCCCACACCGACATATCGCGGCGCTGCGAGCCGATCATTCTTTCGATATCACCGTTGGTGTGCCCCTCGCCGACCCCTGTTCGTCCCTGGAAATCATCCCCTGGGATAAACGACGAGAACGATTCATCAGTTCGATTTTCAGCGAGGAATCTATCTACCTCAGCGTTACCGGTTGAATAGGACTCACTTGTGGAATATTGCGAGACCTTTGATGAAAGTGACGGCCGATTAAAATCTGAGCTTCCTAATTGAGCTAGGGCATCGTCGCTGGTGACATCCTCAAGCCAAGGATCCTCCTCGACCTCCTCCTCACCTCCGAGAACCACTCGCTGGAAGTCACTCTCCCAGTCGGCCTGAGTATCGGCATCGACCGTTTCAGCTATCTCTGTTTGGTTTTGAGCGGCTATCTGCTGATGCAACGCTACCTGTGTTCCAACGCCTAGGGCATCGGTCACAACCTGCTCGTCGAGATCGATCTCCCCGAGATCGGTGTACACGATCTCCTCCTCAAGGGCGATCTCCTCACCACCATCATCGAGGTCCATAGACCCATCATCAAGGCTCTCGAGATCGGCAGAGAGATCTTCTTGATCGTTGTCATTACCTTCATCGACGGGACCGGTCTCTGCCTTCCGAGTGGTGTCCTTTACCACCACGACCCCTTGCTGCGTTGCGCACTCGAGGTTGTCATCCTCAACAACCTCGCCCTCATCGATTTCGGACTCATGCGTTTCAGAGGTAGAGGGACCTTGAAGCTGCGCCTGCTCTTTATGAACGGTAGCGACCGCTTGGGATAGGGCGAAGCCAAGCGCGGCAACCTCGTCACGCGCTCCACCAAGACCTCCACGGGCCTTCTCTAATAGCTTCTTGAATTCAGAGGCTAAGCTCTCTTTAGCGGTTGGATCCTCTGACTTGTTACTCTTCTCAGAGGGCAAAGAGAGCTTCGGCGGCTCTATCTCGTGCAGGCGTCGGATCATGTCTATCCTCGATGTGGGGGCGGCTTGTCATAAGCCAGATATCGCGTCCTGCAACTACCCACCGGGTTGTATGGATGCACTACTAAGCAAAACCGCGGCCAAACCGGCCGACAACGGAATCAACAACTTACCCACGTTGTTTCAGCAAAAAGTGCCCGCTCCCCTTCTCATGACCCGGCAGATTGCGCTTCTGCGCAAAGTGGCGTAACACCGACCATTAGTATGCTGTATCTCGTCTGGGCACTCGCTATCACCTGTATTATCGCCGGCCTTCTTGGCACGATCTTTCCTGCTCTTCCCGGCACTCCTCTCATATTCGTAGGAGCTTTGCTCATCGCGTGGTGGCATGACTTTACGATTCTTGGACCGACGAGCCTGATCTTCCTCGGGGCCTTGGCGGTGTTAGGATTCGCCGTTGATTTCATCGCTTCTAGTATGGGCGCTCAACGAGTTGGAGCGAGCCCCCTCGCGATGGTCGGAGCCACAGTAGGATCTCTGCTTGGTATATTCTTCGCCATCCCGGGCCTTATTATCGGCCCATTTCTTGGAGCCTTTGCGGGAGAACTCATAACCCAAAGGTCCATCCACCACGCGACCAAGGTTGGCTTCGGCACCTGGTTAGGCCTTTTGGTCGGCACTGTGGCGAAAGTGGCTATCGCGCTCTCGATGGTTGGATTTATCGCGCTGACCCTCATGGTGTAACGCCCACTCAAACCGCCGTTCTACCCACTAGGCGCGATTACTTGATTCCAACTAACAGATGTGAATTCTATGAACTATCTCCCGTCGGAGAGGCATCCAACGTACAGTCGGAGATACCAATCGGCCGACCATTCACGGAGATACCTTTACCATGAAACAACCACGTGTCGCATTCGCTGTGATGATCACCTTCACAGCTGCCATTGCCGGAGTCGCTACGGCACTCTCAAGTGGAATCGCGAAAGCGTTCCTCGCTAACTCAGCGCTCAACGCTGTAATCCTCGCCATCTTGACCTTCGGCATCGTCGCTTCATTTCTTCAAATAAATCGATTACGAGCGTGCATCTCTTGGCTCTCCCGGTTCAGAGCGAAACAGGAGCACATCGGACCGCTTCCATCGGTCCTCGTGCCACTCGCTCCAGCAATCGGCCAATCGGGTCACATGAACGCGCTCTCAAGCTCCACGAGCAGGTCGATACTAGACAGCGTGTATGGTCGCCTCGACGAGGGACGAGAGACCTCACGTTACCTGATGAACACCCTCATCCTTCTCGGATTACTCGGAACGTTCTGGGGACTCCTGCAAACGGTAAGCGGAATAGGCGCGGTCGTCGGAGGACTAAACGTTGGTGACGGGGACCTTAAACTCGTTTTCGATAGGTTCAAAGAGGGTCTCCAAACTCCCCTCGTTGGAATGGGCATCTCGTTCAGCGCCTCCCTCTTTGGGTTGGCTAGCTCGTTGATTCTAGGGTTTTATGACCTTACGACCGGTAGGGTGCAAGCACGGTTCTGCGAGGATCTAGAGGATTGGCTCACCAGCTCCCGCGAGGGAGCGGAAGAGGAGATCGCCGTCTCCAGCTCAGTCGCCACTCCCGCTCGCTATCAAGAGGCGTTTATCCAAAACCTCGCCGACCAACTGGAACGGCTGCAGAAGATTTTTCGTCAGCAGGAGCAAGCCCGCGAGGCGGAACGTACCGCGGTGCGCGCGCTAGCCGAGGGGGTCTCCTCGCTCGATGACCACCTCAGATCGCAGCAGAACGTACTCGTTAAGCTCGCCGAACTTCAACAGCAAGTTTCGCCGGTGCTTCAACGATTGAGCGAAAAATTAGGAAACTCAAACCAGCAAACGATTGAGGAGCATACCCGAAGAATCGATCTCAACCTCAAAGAGATTAGCGAGCGGGTGTCACGCTCGGCGGACACGGTGGCTACCGAGCTGCGAGAGGAGCTTAAGATAATCGCTAAGATCCTCGCGACGGATGAGGCAAAGGCTAACTCCTAGGACGACTATCTATGAGCTACGCGGAACGAAAAGCCAAACGACGACACCTTGATATCTGGCCTGGATACGTCGACGCGCTCTCTACAATGTTGATGATGATCGCGCTCGTGCTCGTCATCATGATGGCCGCGCAGTTCGCTCTCTCGAACGCGCTTAACACTCGAGAGGCTCAAATGTCGGAGCTGGCGCTACGCCTGCAAAAACTGAACGACGCCCTTAACATCGAAAAGTCAACCGCCGAGAGTCTTCGTGGCCAAAAGTCGCAACTTGAAGGGCGTATCAAACAGGTTGAGGACGAAGCCGGAAAGATGCGTGTTCGATTAACGGAGACCGAGGGGCGAGTGGGCGGCCTGGTCGGCGAGCGAGACGCTGCAAAACGTGAGATGGAGGCGGCGTTCGCTGAAACGAACAATCTCAAGGTTCAGCTCCCAGACATGGCTCGCCAGATTGAAGAGCTTAACAAAAAGCTCTCCCTTCTCACCGCTGACCTTTCAACAGCGAAAACATCTATCGCTGAGAAGGAGATTCAAATTAAGGACCTCGACGAGAAGTTAAAGAGGAAGATGCTTGAGAAGGTTGAGGAGCTATCGGAGTACCGCTCCGAGTTCTTTGGTCGACTCAAGAAGGCGCTCGGCAATCGTCCGGATATCAAGGTCGTTGGAGACCGCTTCGTTTTCCAATCGGAGGTGTTTTTCCAAAGCGCATCGGCGGATCTTGAGGAGGGTGGCAAGGAACAACTCGCGAAGCTGGCGGAGACCCTCAAGGATCTCGCGAAAACCCTTCCCAAAGATATTAACTGGATTTTGAACGTCGTCGGTCACACCGACAAACGACCCATAAACATGCCTCAGTTCCGCTCGAACTGGGAGCTCTCCGCCGCTCGGGCTATCTCGGTGGTTAAATTCCTAGCGGAACAGGGCATCCCACCCGAGCGGCTCTCCGCGACAGGATACGGAGAATATCAACCACTCGACAACGGTGACAGCGAGGAGGCCTTCTCTCGCAACCGGCGAATCGAACTTAAATTTAATCAGAGGTAGGTCGTGAGGGAAGCGAGGCATAACCTGCGCATAGTCTCACTTTGGAACGTACCTCAAAACTTCGCTGACGATGACGGGTACGTTTATCGTGTAACGTAACCCGATAGCCGTGGACGGTTCGCGTCACACGTAGCCGTCAGCGTCAGCGAGTATTCCTCTAAAAATTAAGAACAACCCACAACCGGCTTTCGCAGCAGGGAGGGGTTTTGCCTCGCTTCGCTACCAGGGTGGGGAAAAATGGTTCTGTCGCGGGCATTTTGAGAGTTTAGACGAAACGAGGCGGAGATGGCGAAAAGACCGCAGACGTATCCTCTGAGATACGTTGAGGATTTTTTTGACGTCTCCAACGCAGTTGCAGTCAAACTATCGAAATGCGCAGCAGGAAATCATTTTTCACCACCCTGCTAGTGCTACCAGTTAAAAAACTCAAGCGGTAGAAAACAGAGCCCGAAACGGACACACACCCTGCTTTCGCCGACCCGCAGGGGAACCTGGACCACCATGGGGTCAACCTTACTGTATGATAACGTCGATAGAACCGGGCGGACCACGATTCCCTCCCCCCCGACGCATTCGATTTCATACAACGATACACCCTCGTAATGAGTTCGACAGACGTCGTCTAGGGAGAGAGGGATCTCCTCTCGATGTCCGACGGAATCCTGCAAAAACCACTCGCCATTGAGATGTTCAACGAGGGTACCGGCCCGGTAGGTTTTATTTTTGTGAAAAATATTCGCGCGAAGCAGGTACCACCCGCACTCCATTGCGCAAGAGCGAGCGGAATTAACTGCGCAAGAGCGCGCGGAATTCACTTCGGAGGTTACACATGTCGTCTTCATGAACGTTACATCCTTCCCCTTACCTCATGGCGAAACCGTAGACGCCATCCCTCCACTCTAGTACGGCTCTCTCCCCAGATAAAAGTCGTAGAATCCCGCTCTAGGATTCCGAACGAGTATCCATCCAAGCCTTCAGGCAGTCGCCTGCAACCGCACGCCGCTCAACCGATAGGCCAGCGATTCGAGCTCTTTGATGTCGTCCACATCGGA
The DNA here is from genome assembly GCA_027486155.1 of Pseudomonadota bacterium. GTDB lineage: Bacteria > Bdellovibrionota_C > UBA2361 > UBA2361 > OMII01 > OMII01. The sequence goes on from JAIXPR010000003.1 coordinate 8,359, forward strand.
AGAATTAAGCCTAATCGCGATAGCTCCCGGCTCGAGGAACGGCTTGGCTAACGATACTGCGACGGGGCCGGAGCGCTTCCTCCCTGAATTGGTCCTCTTAAACACCCGCCTAAAGTTTGGAACCTCCCCATCCGAGACTCCGAAAACATCGAGGAGCCAATGAGTTTCTTTCGAAATCGCATAATCGAGAGAAGCTGCGTAACTGCCTTTGTCACCTACCAGTATGGGATCGCACGGATGCCCTCGCGATGCCATTAACGTTCGCAACGCGAGTACCGATAACGCTCGAACCGCGATGCTCCAGTGAAAGGATCCCTGCCCCGCGAAAGCGCCGCTCGTTTTCCCTCTAACGGCATGAATACGACGACCACCGATCATGTATACCGTTTGAAAGAGTGAGGGATCCTCATCACCAACAAAATGAAGCTTGAAACAGTCCGTCATGCAAAA